>CACZQU010000030.1 GCA_902783305.1 uncultured Lachnospiraceae bacterium
CCATTTAAATGAGGTTCTCGATACGCACAGGTCCTGGAGACCCGGAAGGAGGAAATTGTTCATCATCTCGTTTTTCCGGGACTCCGGCTGGATAAACTCCGGATGCGTCTTAATGTGCTCAATCAGGCGGTCAGCGTATTTGCTCATTTTAAAGAAATACGCTTCCTCGCTGGCCCGGATTACCTCTCTGCCGCATTCCGGACATTTTCCGTCCACCAGCTGGGATTCCGTCCAGAAGGACTCATCCGGTGTACAATACCAGCCCTCGTACTTTCCTTTATAAATATCGCCCTTGGCGTACATTTTCTTAAAGATTTTCTGTACCTGCTTTTCATGCGGAGCATCCGTCGTGCGGATAAATTTGTCATAGGACGTGTTCATCAGATCCCAGATCTCTTTGATCTGTCCCGACACATCGTCCACGAATTCCTTTGGTGTAATACCTTTCTCCGCCGCCTTATTCTCGATCTTCTGTCCATGCTCGTCCGTTCCCGTCTGGAAAAAAACGTCATATCCCTGCATCCGTTTAAAGCGGGCAATGGCATCCGCCAGAACAATCTCATACGTATTGCCGATATGCGGCTTCCCGGAGGTATAGGCAATAGCCGTTGTAATATAGTACTTTGATTTTTCCATATACACATCTCCTTTTCCGCTGAATAATAACATGTTTTTCGTTTATCCCTTTCATAGTATATCAGTCATTTCACCATTTTTCCAGAGGCTTTTATACGATACCCTGGCAATTGTGCGGTGTAGGCTATTCTTCACGGATTAACCGTAGAGCCACGCGCGGGCGAATGGGAACCGGTTTAATGCTTATTCTTCACAGTTTAATCGCCAGGCCGCGCGGAAAGGGCAGTCAACCTGTGAGAAGCATCCATAATACCCTTTCTCCGCTTGGGAGGTTCGCTCGGGCTATCTAATGTTCTTATTGACTAATTCCTGCATTTGAGGATATACTCAGAACTGTCAAAACACAATAATGATTCCTGATTTTAATTTTGATCCGGTCAGTTATCCGGATCCTCAGGTACTGTCAGGAAAGGAGGGTTGGTTTGGGGGAGCATAAGCACAGCCGGCAGCGGGAGATTATCCGCCAGCTTCTATACGGAAGAACCGACCACCCCACTGCCGACCAGCTCTATGAAGAAGCGAAAGTCATCTATCCCAGTATCAGCATGGGAACCATTTATCGGAATCTGGCCTATCTTTCCGAGATCGGAGAGATACAGAGGATTCCTCATCCGGGAGGCGCTGACCGGTATGACAGCCGGCCTGACCCGCACTTTCATTTTGTCTGTACTTCCTGCGGAGGGCTTCAGGATGTAGGTGTTTTGTCGGTCGACGATACGGAGGCGATCCTCAGCATCCGCGATTCCTTTGAAGGAGGACAGATCTCAGGGTTCACCGTCATTTATTCCGGCTTATGCTGCAATTGTCTTAGGAAAAGATGACAAGCTTCAGAAGAATAACAACGTGACCTTTCAGCCTCCGGCGTTTTCCGCCCGGCTGAACAGATAAGCATTTTTTCAAATGGAGGAGATCAAGATGGCAAAATGGGTATGTAATGTATGTGGTTATGTTCATGAAGGCGACACCGCTCCGGAGCAGTGTCCGGTTTGCAAGGCTCCTGCCTCCAAATTCACGAAGCAGGGTGATGATCTTACCTGGGCTTCCGAGCATGTCGTAGGCGTCGCCAAGGGCGTCAGCGAAGACATCCTCGCCGATCTTCGCGCCAATTTCCAGGGTGAGTGCTCTGAGGTCGGTATGTATCTGGCCATGGCACGTGTCGCGTTCCGCGAAGGCTATCCCGAGATCGGTCTGTACTGGGAGAAGGCCGCCTATGAAGAGGCAGAGCATGCAGCGAAATTTGCAGAGCTTCTCGGCGAAGTCGTCACCGACAGCACCAAGAAGAATCTTGAGATGCGTGTAGAAGCCGAGAACGGCGCAACCGCGGGCAAGACCGATCTGGCGAAGCGCGCGAAAGCCGCCAACCTTGACGCGATCCATGACACCGTCCATGAGATGGCAAGAGATGAGGCCAGACACGGCAAGGCATTCAAGGGCCTGCTGGAGAGATATTTCAAATAATCCTGACAGAGAATCCGCCTTGATTTAGAAGGAAGATGTAAAGAGGCACTGCGATAAGCGGTTAATCTCTGTGGGTATAACCATCTGCAATAACCAGAAAACGGTGCTGCAGATCCATACGGATCTGCAGCTCCGTTTCTTTTTTTATGATGGATTACGCCAGCTTGGTCGGATTGATCCTGACACCAGGCCCCATGGTCGGAGCAATGACAACACTTCTGAGGAACTGTCCCTTGAGAGTGCTGGGTCTTGCCTTGATGATCGCGCCCATCAGCGTCTGGAAGTTGTCGCTTAACTGCTCCTCGGAGAAGGAAGCCTTTCCGATCGGAACATGAATGATATTGGTCTTGTCGAGACGATACTCGATCTTACCAGCTTTGATTTCGTGGACGGCTTTGGTCACATCCATCGTAACGGTACCGGCTTTCGGGTTCGGCATGAGGCCTTTCGGTCCAAGGACACGGCCCAGACGGCCGACAACGCCCATCATGTCCGGCGTCGCAACGACCACGTCAAAGTCAAGCCAACCTTCATTCTGGATACGGGGAATCAGCTCCTCCGCTCCGACAAACTCTGCTCCGGCAGCCTTGGCTTCCTCAGCCTTGGCATCCTTCGCAAATACCAGTACACGAACCTGCTTGCCTGTCCCATGAGGCAGGACAACAGCGCCACGAATCTGCTGATCTGCATGACGGCCATCGCAGCCAGTGCGGATATGTGCTTCGATGGTCTCATCAAATTTGGCAATCGCGAGCTTCTTCACCAGAGAGATCGCGTCTGCCGTATCATATAATGTAGAACGGTCAACCGCTTTCGCGACTTCCGCGTATTTTTTTCCATGTTTCATGTCATAACCTCCTGTGGTAATTGCGGGGAATTCCCTCCCACTGTCTAACCGGCTGCATCCGGAACAGTTCCATTCACTTTGCTGTCTCCGCGATGCTTTCCAAACAACTGCTCATCAGTCCTCTACAACGATGCCCATACTCCTGGCCGTTCCCGCGATCATACTCATGGCCGCTTCCACGGAAGCAGCATTGAGATCCTTCATCTTCAGCTCGGCAATCTCCCTGACCTGGGCGGAAGTCACCTTGGCGACCTTCGTCTTGTTCGGAACACCGGAGCCGGATTTGATATTGGCGGCTTTCTTGAGCAGGACTGCTGCCGGCGGGGTCTTTGTAATAAAGGTAAAGCTTCTGTCCGCATAGACAGTGATCACGACCGGAATGATCAGATCACCCTGATCCGCTGTCCTGGCATTAAATTCCTTCGTGAACTGCACAATATTTACGCCGTGCTGGCCGAGAGCCGGGCCTACAGGCGGAGCCGGAGTCGCTTTGCCGGCCGGAATCTGCAGCTTGATATATCCTGTAACTTTCTTTGCCATGTTTGGCACCTCCTATGTGGTAATGGCGGGAGTAAATCCCTCCCACGAGCATTGCAATTTACATCTTCTTCCTGATATCGGTAAAACCTACCTCGACTTCACTCGGGCCGGAGCGGAACATATCCATCGTCAGCCTGACGACTTCTCTGTCCATATCGATGGCAGAGACAACTCCCTTCTCATCCTTCCATGGGTCACAGGTGACAACCACCAGATCGCCCACTTCAAAGTCCAGTTCAATCTCTTCTTTTCCGCCCGTAAGCGGCATCAGCTCCTCCTCAGTCAGAGGAACCGCCTTGGAATCCGGACCCACAAATCCCGTCACACCGCGGGTATTTCGCACGATACGCCAGGTATCGTCATTCATGATCATATGGACAAGGACATAGCCCGGGAAGATTTTCTTCTGAACCTGGCGAAAAACGCCGTTTTTCAGTTCCCTGACTTCCTGCAGGGGAACACGGACCTCGAGAATCTGATTCTCCAGATGACGGTTTGCAATCATCTTCTCAATATTGGTCTTTACCTTATTCTCATATCCGGAATAAGTGTGGGCACAATACCATTTCGGCTCAGTATCCACCAGGGTGTCTTCATCTGACACGCTCTTGCTGACCGACGCTACCTCCTCCGCAAAGCTGTAGGAATCCTCCTGCTCAGCGGCTTCGGATACTGTACTGTCGTCTGCTGCCTGCTCTTCCTCAGCGGAATCGGCAAGTAAATCCTCAACAGAGGAAAAATCCATAATATTCGACGTATCTGACATACGAGTCCATCCTTCCTGATCTGATGAGAAGTACGCTGCGAAAACCCGGAAAGCTTGCCGCAAGCCGTCAGGGTGGTTTACAGTCCTTCCCCTTACCTGATAAGCAGGTTCAGGATTCCCAGGATACCGGCATCAAGAATGCTGATGATCGCACCGAGAATAACGGTGATGATGACAACAACGATCGTCTGCGTGATCAGCGTCTGCCGGTCAGTCCAGATGATCTTGTTGTATTCGGCCTTGAGGCCCTGGAACCATTTCTTCTGATTTTTATCGGCCTTCTTCACTGATGTTTTCTGCTTCTCTGCCATGACGCAACCTCACAATCTCTCCAAAAATATCACTTGGTTTCTTTGTGCATTGTGTGTTTCTGGCAGAATCTGCAATACTTCCTGGTTTCAAGCCTCTCAGGATGATTTTTCTTCTCCTTGGTCATATTGTAGTTACGCTGCTTGCACTCTGTGCATGACAATGTGATCCTGACGCGCACAACTTCCACCTCCAAATCTACGATAATCCTGCCGCAGAAGGCAGGATGAATTGCAGGGGCCCCTTTTTCAGCCGCCGGGTATCCGCTCCCGGCCAGGCCCCGCCGGATCCTTGAATCCTCGCGCCGGGCGTTTTTGAGCATAAAAAAAAGACCTTCCTTCCATGTCGCTTTCCAATATTACCATGATCTTTCCTGTTCGTCAAGGCCTTCCGTTTCAATAATATTACGATTCGCCGTCCCCACGGCTTTACCGTCAGGCGGCTAGAAATAGTCGTACCCCCCATGAATATCCGTCACGCTCCCGTTCATATACTCATTTTCCAGGATCGCGCAGGCCATCTGTGCCACCTCCCCGGGAGTGCCAAACCGGTGCAGGGCGATTTTCCGCTCGATTCTCTGTCTGCTCTCCTCCGTCCGGCTTTCATGCCATGGGGTCTGGATGAAGCCCGGGGCGATGGCGTTGACCCGGATTTTTTTCGGTTCCAGTACTTTCACAAGAGACTTCGCGAGAAAATGGACTCCCGCTTTGCTTACGCCATAGACGACCGAAGAGGAATACGCCTGCTGCCCGGCATAGGACCCCGTAAAGAGGATACTTCCTCCTTCTCTCATCACCGGAAGCAGCTCTCTGACCAGGAAAGCGGGGATAGAGAGGTTCGTCTCCAGCACCCGGTTCCACTGTTCATAGTCATATTCCTCAAAGGGCTCCTTCAGGCTGATCCCGGTATTCAGAACCAGCCTGTCCAGTCCTTCCATGTTCCTTTTGAGTTCTTCGGCCATCCGGCACATTTCCTTATAGGAAGAAAGGTCTGCCTTCAGGAGGCGAAGCTGCCCCCTTTTCTCCCCTGGCGCCTCCCTGACAAAGGCTTCTGCCGCTTCATCATTGTGCCCGTAATTCAGCCAGATCACATCATCCGCGTCCGACCTCCCGAGCAGCTCCGAAGCGATTGCCGCTCCGATCCCGGATGTCGCGCCGGTAATCAATGACGTTTTTCCCATCCTTATCCTCGATTCTGTCTGTATTTACAGTTCCATCAACCGTTCAAAAATATCCCGGGGAACATAAGGCTGCTGATTATAGATCGGCTCTCCCAGGCAGGTCTTTGGATAGGCATAGGTTCCGGGATCCATCCGGATCTCCAGAAGGACAGGACCTTTCTCCTTCAGAAGTGAAAAGGCCTCTGCCAGGCCGCCCTCCGGAGCCTCAGCCAGATCCACTGCCCCGGCCCTGATCCCATAAGCCTCGGCGATCCGGGTAAAGCTTGCGGAGGTGAATCCGCCCTCCGGAGAGGTCCCTTCGTAGCAATCCGAAAAATAGTCTCTCTGCAAATGCCGGATCATCCCCAGGGACTGGTTGTTCATCACAATGATGCGGATCGGAATCTGCTCTCTTACCACCCACTGAAGCTCCTGGAGATTCATCTGAAACGCGCCGTCTCCGCAGATACACGCCACCGGAGCTTTGCAGGCATAGTAAGCGCCGACCGCGGCCGGAAGTCCGTACCCCATAGCTCCATGCCCGCCGGAAAAAAGAAGCTTCTGACCCTCATGGTGCCGGAAGGACTGATAGGTCCACACCATATGCTGGCCGACATCCACGCCTATGCCGCGGGCATCGGCAAGGAGGCCGCTGATGGACTCCACCGCCCGGTTGGGGCGGCGTTCCGGGTCTTCCCTGTCCACCCCGTCGAGCTCCTCCCTGATCACACAGGCAGCTTCAAACCATTCATGGAAGCGGCCTTTTTCATTCCAGGGATCCTTCTCCTGGTCCGGCTTCTCCATGAGCCCTCTCAGCGCTTCGGCCACCCTGTTGGCATCAGCCGGGAAGCAGTCCTCCTGCCCGCTTTCATGGATGCGGCGCTTCAGGTTCGCCTCATCGATATCGATCCGGATGAGAGCCGCTTCCCTGGCGAATTCCTTCATCTTCGTCCCGATCTGCCGGGTACACAGGGAAATGCCGAAGCAGAGCAGCAGATCACTCTTCGCCCCGGCAATCATGTTTGCTTTGCGATGGCCGTATGCCCCGCCGATGCATCCAAAATTCAGCGGATCATCCGAGGCCATGACGCAGCAGGCCGGAACGCTGGTCACGACGGGAATCTGAAGCTCCCGGGCAAAAGAAAGGAGATCCCTTGCGCCCTGCTCATTCATCCCGTTTCCCAGCATGATCACCGGCCGCGAGGAAGTACGGAGGGCTTTCCGGATGCACAGAACCGCTTTTTCCTCCTCCAGGGCTGCTTTGCTTCCCGATCCGCCCTCTGCACAAAGAAGAGCACCTGCCTGCGGCTCCGGATCGAAATCCGTCTGTGTGATCTGTGCCCTCTGAATATTCATCGGCAGGTCCAGAAGAACCGGTCCTCTCCTGCCATCCATCGCAATCTCGTAAGCCAGATTCAGCTCCCGGACGATCTGCTCCGGATCCCGGATCTGCACCGCGTATTTCGTCACGGGCTTTGCCATGGAGAGAATATCGATCTCCTGGAAGCCCTGCTGCCGAAGGCCTTCAATGCCGGAGTATTCATAGGTATTGAGCTGTCCGGTAAAAAAAATCACCGGGAGAGAATCAAAATACGCCTCAGCGATTCCGGACAGAAGATTGACTGCCCCCGGCCCGCTGGTCGCATAAGCACAGGCACAGCCTCCGCTCATCTGGGCATAACCGCAGGCGGCAAATGCCGCTCCCTGCTCGTGATAGCTCGAATGGGAGCGGATCCCTGGTGTATGGGAAAAAGAATCTACCAGGTGGGCGATCATCGTCCCCTGGTAGCCAAATACCTCCGTAATTCCTTTTTCCACCAGAAACTGCGCAATATAATCTGAAAGCTTCATCCTTTCATCCTTTCAAATCCCGGGACTGGTGTCTGACCGTTTTTCCGCCGTCATACGGTCTTCCCAGGCAGCACTGAGCATCTGCGCCAGAGCAAAAGACTCTCCGCAGAACAGGCGGGCATTATCCGTACGCTGGTCACTGATCATGATCATCATTTCCTGAAGCAGATACCTCAGGCCGTTCCCCTCAAAATTAAAGCAGAAGCGCTTAAGGGGGGTCGTTCCATGAATCCTCGCCTCAAAATACCCGGTATTCCACCAGTCATCGGGAACGGTAATCCTCCCCTCGCTGCCGATGATCACAAGCCCGTTCGGCATGTCCAGGCCGCCGGAGGCTTCAACATGCGCAAGCACACTGTCATAGCGGATATGGATATCCGCCAGCTGCTCCTCCCCCTCCTGATTCAGGGCGGTAAACTGGCGGATCTCCTTCCACTCTGTCCCCAGAAGCTTAAGCACCGCGCACAAGGGATAGATCAGGACATCCTTGAAATCAGTGGCTCCCGGAAGAAATTCCCGCGAAATCGTACATCGGACGGACATCACTTTTCCGATCAGCCCGCCGTGAACCTGCCAGGCCAGCTGATTGAAGGCTCTGAGATAGACCAGCGGAATTCTCTCAAAAAGGATCACTCCCTTTTGTCTGGCAAGATTCATCAGCTCCTTCAACAATTCAGGATCCGTGGAAATCGGCGCGTCACTGATCACATATTTCCCTGCGCTCAGGGCGTGCCTCACAAATCTCTCCCTTTCCTCTCCGGCATAGTGGACATATACGATTTCGATGCTGTCGAGGAATTCTTCCATGCTGTCCACGCTGGCATCCAGCTCATATTTCTCACAGAATTTTTTCGCTGTCTCCTTGTTTTCCGAAAACACACAGAGGGTATGAAGCCCGCTCACATACCGGGATTCCCAGATCATTCCCCCGTCCCAGAGCGTATCCGTGATGATCCCGATCCGGTAGGTTTTGCCCTCGGTCCGCAGCTGCGTACTGGAGATGTTCTTGGTTCTCTCCAGATAAACCACATCGCAGTAGTCCTTCAGATAGTCGAACTTCCCTGTCCAGTCAGAGCCCAGCACAAGCAGATCCACACCGTACTTCAGGATATCGCTCAGCTTCTGCCCCTGATACTCTTCAATGATGATTTCATCGGCAAAGCCGGTCTTTCTGACATTCTCAATCCGCGTAAGGAGACTGTCCCGGACATTCAGCTTTCCCCGTTCGATATCATAGCTTTCGCTTGTCACTCCGACAATCAGGTAATCTCCAAGCTCTTTTGCTCTTTTCAGAATATTGTAATGTCCTTTATGAAATAGGTCAAATGTCCCATACGTAATCACCCGTCTCATGCTTCACCTCAGGCGTCCTTTCCGCGCTTGCGGCTGCGCGCAGCCCTGGAATGCACAGACCCTTATGGTCTGATTTTCCACTCAGAATGTACCGTCCAGATCTGTATTCAGCATTGACGGGATGGTTCTCGCTTCGACCTGCGCGAATTCACCGGTTACATCGATGATATCCTCCGGCGCGGCAAAACCGCTCTTCTGATAGGGTCTGTTCGCCGGCATTCTTCTCTCCGCCGTTCTCCTGCGGGCTTTCCTGCTGTCAGTATACCTTGGCCGGCGGTAAGTCATCCTTTCCGCTTCATCATACCGCTCCTCCGGGAAATCGTTCTCCTCATTCTCCCGCGGAACATAACCCGCGCGGGGGGCCGGCTCGGTATGCTCATGAACTCCATAGACGTTGTAGCCTACAGATTCGTCGTCCGCCACGTCATAAGCCTGCTCCCCCTGTCCGTAATCCGATCTGCGGGCCAGGGAAATCGAGCGTCTCTTATATGCCGGCGCAGAAGGGTTCCTTACCGTCATCGTCTCGTCCAGCGCGGCAGGCTTCGTCTCCGCTTCCTTTTCGCTCCTGAATAAAATAAACCCGACAAGCTGCATGAATTTTGTATAAATCCAGTTGACCGGGGGACTAGCGAGAATCACGACCATAACCAGGGACAAAAGCAAAGCTCCCCACCATGTCATCAGCAGCGGGATCTGCAGAATGTTCAGTCCGTTAAGCACAATC
>CACZQU010000031.1 GCA_902783305.1 uncultured Lachnospiraceae bacterium
CCAGAGAAGCCAGACTCCGGTAAATATGGATGTTAAGGAACTCTTATCTCTTTATCAGATCCATCCAAACATTAAGTTTTCCACAATAGAGAATCCAGTGATGCTGGGAATGATCAAAAGTGGTCTTGGAATGAGTATTATGAATGAACTCAGTACGACTGCATGGGCAAATCAGTTGAAAATACTTCCCTTGGATCCAGCCACATTTGTTACTTATGGTATCGTAACATCAAAGATCCGACATATTCCTCCGGCTGCAGAAAAATTCCGGGAATATGCCGTACGTATGCTGACAAAAAGTGTCACGCATACGGCAGATGAATAATCATAACAGTTCAAAGACTCACAATACGCTCTTTTTTTCATCAGTGGCAGCACCGATATCCACCTTTGCCACAGGGGCTGGCTGCAAGTTCATCCGCTTTCGATTCATCAATGTCCACTTTCACTGAGAACATGAAAGGCATCTTTTTGCTTGATATTCTGTTAATCAACGTTTATAGTTTTATTATGAATAATCTATCTGGATAGTTTGATCGTACAGTATTCATCAGCATGGTCTGAAATAGGTGAATAACAAAAGAAAGGGATAATACAGTGAGAATTGCAGTAGCATATGATAAAGGTCAGATTTATAAGCGTTTCGGGCATGCACCGCAGTTTATATTTTACGATGTTTTCGGAAACCTGATCTTCAGAAAACAGGTCATCAATACTCCTCCAAAAAAAGGACATGCAATCATTTCACATTTTCTGAAAACACTTTCTGTAGATACAGTTATCTGTGATCATATCGGGGATGGAGGGCAGGCGGCATTAAAAGCTGCTAATATTGAATTATACGGAGGAATTAGCGGTAACGCTGATAAGGCTGTGATCGCGCTTGTAGCTGGTACTCTTCCGAAAAAGGAAATCGTAAAAGGTGATTCACATCACTGCGGAGACCATCATCACTGATTAATAAAGCATCTATCTATTGCTGAAGCAGATGTGAAAGAGTATTGAACAATCTTATTCCCTTTTCACATCCTGCCAGGCGCGCCAACGAAAAAAACCGGACTCCTGAGGTTATATAGTTAACCACAAGAGATCCGGTTTATTCCTTAGCGTTTCCCTAACCTCATATCAGATTGCTCTGCCAATATAGAAAACATAGCCGTAATATTGTTTATACGCAAGAAATAACTCTACTTCCTGCCGGTTCAACTCCGCATACTCTTTCACCGAATCACACGACTTATATTTTTCAATCAGCTTTTGAATCTCCTTTTCTCTGGGATCATAATAGTTTTCAGTCCAGCATTCTTCCGGTAATACGAATGCAGCGATGAACTCAAACCCGCAATCCTGCATGATGTTGATATTCTTTTCCACTGAATCCAGATGACTTCCTGCATCAGACCAGAATTGCTCCACAACATCCGGATGATCTTTTGTGATCCATGACGGGCAGGTCACCGCAACATAACCGTCTTTCTTCAGGAAACCATGCCAATGATCAAGTCCCTCCTGAAAGCCGATATTGTCAATTGCTCCTTCCGACCAGATCAGGTCCAGTGAATTTTCCTGAAAAGGAAGTTCTTCCATTTTGCCGACGATCCCTTTCACCCTGTTTTCTAAGCCGCTGGTTTTTACAGTTTGATTCAGCTTTTCAATAAATTCCGGAAACATATCCAGCCCTACAATTGTTCCCGGTAAATACTCCGCCAGCAGCATCGTCTGTCCTCCGGTTCCGCATCCCAAATCCGCAGTTTTTCCAAAACGATCCAGTGGTTCTAAGAATCCCAGAGCCTGTCTCATGGAATCGGCACTCCCCGGGCCCTGTCTCTTCAGACTGATATGTGCTTCAAGTAATAAGTCAAAAAAGGATGGTTGATTATTGTTCAATTGCTCTTCCTCCTTAACCCTATCCATTGTTCAGTATTGTTCTACATACAGTTTTCATCAAGACCTCCATCTTGTATATCGGAATCCGGTAGAGCAGTTCCTTTCTACACATTCTATTCTAAACCGCCTTAAAATAACAACCTTAAGAAAATTTGCTATCAAACCGGTGTTCCGACTTCAATCAGATTCCCGTCTGGATCATAAAAGCGGATAACCTTCTGTCCCCAGCTATGGGTCATTAATTGATTCACATATTCTACTTCGGGATAGTACGTTTCCAGTTTCTCAATAAAACCTTCAATGTCCCGCTCTTCAAAATAAAGCTCACAGGAATTGTTCTGAGGAATAACGTCTCTTCCCAGAAACTCCTTCCAGATCTTCTCATCCTGCAATACCAATCCTTCTGTGAGAATCATATTGCCGTCCTGGTCGAGAATTGTTCCCAGCCCGAACAGATTGTGATAAAACTGTCTGGATTTTTCTATGTCCTTAACAACAATCAGAATATTTTTTAATCTCATAATAGAGATTCCTCCCCTTCGCGCGAGTTCGCGCATTTTAATCACTTTTATATTATTATATTATGATTTTGTCCTATATAGGAATCGACCTATTGTTTGTTTTTCCCTTCAGTTTCCCCGAGTATCAATGTATCTAGAATTCCTTTATAACGGCTAAACTGATAACGTTCCTTGTCCTGCGTAACACTATCATACTCAATCGGGACATACTTGATTCATCCACATTTTCTCCTGTGTGGAGATCGCTCCGCTTTGCTGAGACTGCTTTCCAAAGAGTAAAAACACGTATCTAAGTGTTAAGCATAAATTTGCAAACTGCTCCCTTAATCGCCATACTTTTTCGATCATATGCCTGCACAGTGATATCGTAAGAGTTTCCCGCTTTCAGTGTGTTTTCCGGGAACACGTTATA
>CACZQU010000032.1 GCA_902783305.1 uncultured Lachnospiraceae bacterium
CATGGAGATAGCGCCTTCAGAAAAGATGTATTCATGTCCGCTCTTCGCTTTTCGCGGCAGCTTTTTTGCGCCCTTGAGATACTGCCATGTCTGGCGGGCCGACTGGGGCAGTCTTTCTAAAGTCTCATCACTGTGATCGACTTCCGGCTGTGTATAGTACAGTTTCTCGTTAGGGATGAAATATTCTTCATCAACGACGCCTTCATCCATGATGTCCCCCAGCGTGATCTGATCGCCGTCATAAACGGGACGGGTCTTTACTGTATATACTATCCCGTCCATCATCATGCCGCTGTTCTCGAAATCGAACTTAAAGCTTTCTGAGACCGTACCGATGCTCAGAGGGATCTCGATAGTTTTTATCTTCTTTCCGTTGATGGGTTCAACGGGAAAAGTCTCTGCAAAGAACCCCTGGGTGTTCAGGATACCGGTCATATCAGGTCCGTTTTCTGACTGGGAAGCGCTGATGATCCGCTGACCGAAGACGGTGTCTTTTTTGTAAGCGAAGATGTAGGTCCTCCGCCGGCGCTGCTGATAACCGTATTCTGCGGCGTTGATGACGCGCCATTCAGTGATATAACCCTCGTCTCTGAAACAGGCAAGGATCATACCAAAGTCCCTTCCTCTCTGCCCGGCAGGAGATCTTATGAGCCGGTCTACGTTCTCAAGCAGCACAAATGGCGGTCTCTTTTCTTCAAGGACATCCCTGATAGACCACCACAGTATCCCTTTTTTTCCTTCTAATCCCTTTGATGTAGCCAGAGTAGAGGCGACGGAATAATCCTGACAGGGAAATCCTCCGACTAAGAGATTGAAATCGGGGATATCTGCCTTTTCGACATCCTCGATGTTCCAGTTGGTCGTATCTTTCCCTGAAAGGTCGAGGTTTGTGCCAAATCTGTAAACGTAACAATCATGTGCGTATTGAGTGTTCTTTTCTGCCGGTTCCCATTGGCTGAACCAGACGGTCTTCCATTTTTCATCCTCTATCCTGTTATCGAGGGAATCGATATGGTTGAGCCCGCATCTGAAGCCTCCGACCCCGGCAAATAGTTCGCATACTGTCTTTTCCATTGATAAACACCTCTGGTTTTTATTTTGATCTCAGTATAACAAAACACTCAGAAAAGATCAACCCCCTCATATGCCGATAATCCGCATGACATTTTGGAGATATCTGGTAGTATCTGACGGATAGTTAAACGGCTGAGAAAGATCTGACCTGTGAGTCAGGTGTATCGGACAATGGACGTTGCTCCTACCAGGACTGCCTGTAGAAAGGACGGGAGTCTGCTTGATGCATGAAAAAGCATTGCCAGGCAGATGGACTGTCTGGCAGTTCGGTTGAGGTTTTTCATAGGTTTAGGGCGGAGTAGAGTTGGTAGACCAGATAGTCTTTCTCCTGGTCCAACAGCTTTTCTTTCCAGCCATTTTCAATGCAGCCTATGCCGGAAGGCTTTACGCAGTCGGAATAATCCGAAAGGAGATCTCGAAGGTCAAATACGAAACCACCCCAATCTCCGGATTCCTGACAAAGATACCGCATACAGCACAGTACGGCATACAGCTTGGAATTGTCCACATTGCCATCCTGCCTTTTGTACATGAGTGGTTTCTTTACAAGTGTTCTGTTATACAATCTGTTGAAGTGGGAACACAGGTTTCTTACATATGCGATGCTGACAAGCCAGCTTTTAAGATAGTACTCATCTACATTTTCATACAAACCGGCAATGGCTTTCCGGTCCTCTGTTTTCATAGACTTGTAGAACAGGGCAAGCGTACCAAAAGTGAAAACTTCGATGGCGGCATATAAAGGCACTCTGCCGTCAACATAGTTTATCCGGAAGTTCTTTACGATCGGGGAATCCTTTGACTGTGTAAGGCACTGGTGGACTTTGTCGGCTAATTCATCAAAAGAAGCGTCTTCATCAAAATTTGAACTGTTGAGATAACCCAGCACGCCGTATTTGGCACAGAAGTGATTGGTTATCTGACACCGCAAGGTTATCTCGATCTCCTGAAGGTAAGGCAATAGAAGATGCCTTAACTGGTCATCGAATTCATAGACCCTGTAGATCTGGTCAAAGGTCGTCCGGTCATAATACCTTCCGGTCTTTTTGACTTTAAAGGCAGGCCCGTATGCTTTGATAAGGCGGTAATAAGAGATGCGCCGCAGGATATATGCCGCCTTTTCCTCATCCTCGATTATAAGGTTGTTCTTTTTCAGATTTTCTATCTGGGCAGGTATATCCATCGCTGCCGAATGTTCTTTTGTTCCCATAAAAACCATATCCAAGAGCATAAAAAAAAGACCCGACTTGGTACGCAGATCTGCGAGATGCGTGTCGGGTGCTGATATCAAAATACAGAAGCTGAAAATATGCATACATAACCCGCATCCTTTCAACTGTGTGATACTACTATAAGCTAAAAAACTGTAAAAAACAAGTGGTTTTGCAAAAGTTCATAGAAACTCTCTATGATCTCGATCAGTTGAGATCTGAAGTGAACATACTGGATCTCCGGAAAATCATAATGGAGAATTTGCGTTACTGCACAAAGGAACATAAAAGATCCCCCGCTGTTCCGTTTGACAACAGCTTCCTCGCAAACCTATAATAAATCTATATTACCTTTTATACAAACCAACCCAAGAAGGAAACGAAAACAATGACGGTTGACTGACGGCTTACGCGCACATGGGCTATTGTGATGAGATGGCTGATCTCATTACTGGCTTGTGTGCTTTTTTTTTATGACCAACCTGCTATATGAATGATCTGTCAGGGGTTGAGGTAGAGTAGATTGCTTAAGCTTTAATAAGTATGTTCTGGGGACGACGAAATGCATATTAGATTATTTCCGTCTGGTAAAAAACCAAATAAACGTAAACAAGCAATTGAGTTCATCGATTCTACATATAATGAGGTTGATGAACGTGAATCAGAAAAAGCTGCAGAAGAAATCCTCGACAGGGAGAACAAAAAATCAGAAGGGGACGCTTTATCTCCTATATCGATCGAGGAATCAAAACAGCGTGTTTTAGATGAATATAGCACATCAGAATTGGATCCTGAGATAGCTGATAGTATAAAAGCAGCAGAAGAACGTATGGCTGGTGGTAGTCCCCAAAAGAGTATTTCGCTATTCCCATTAGATAAACAAAGGATAGATTCAGTCTCGAGTAGATCAAGGGAAATAAATGATTATACACCCCCACGGTTTGACTTGCTGGATAGTGACAGTCAAGAAAGGAATGATGAAGAGGAGAGAAGGCTTAAAGAGACAGCTTCCAGGATCCAGGAAACACTTCGTGCATTTGGAATAAGCGTCACTATCACTGATATTCAAAACGGACCGGTCTTCACTCGCTATGAGCTGCGTCCCGACCGGAATGTCAAAGTAAGCAGTATTGTCAATCTTTTGGATGATATTCAGCTCAGGACTGCTGCAAAAGAGCTCAGGATTCAGGCGCCAATTCCCGGAAAGTCAACTATAGGGATTGATATCAGGAATGAGACAGAAAAGATTTTGCATCTGCATGAGTTACTTACATCAATTGAATTTCGCAGATTTAGTGGCCGTCTGCCCATTGCGATCGGCAAAGATATTGGTGGAAAGAACATTATATATGATGTTGCGAAGATGCCCCACCTTCTGATTTCTGGAACAACAGGGTCGGGTGTATCCGTATTTATCCACACAGCTATCCTAAGCCTTCTTTATCGATGTACACCAGATAACGTCAGGTTTTTGCTGATCGATACCAAGGCGGTGGAGCTAAATTCATATAAGAGGATACCACATCTTATTATCCCGGTGATCACAGATGCAGGAAAGGCTTCAGCGGCATTGAACTGGGCAGTTGCAGAAATGGAAAAGCGGTACAGATTATTTGCCGCAGTCGGCGTACGTGACATCGATGGCTATAACTCATATGTTTTATGCACCAACAAAATATTGGATATGGATCAAAAAGATTCACTTCCAAGAATCGTGATCATCATTGATGAATTAGCTGACTTAATGATGGTTTCAAAGAATGAAGTCGAGAACGCGATCTGCAGACTGGCGCAGCTTGCGCGAGCCTCAGGTATACACCTGATCGTTGCTACTCAACGGCCCTCAGTGAATATTCTCACCGGGGT
Organism: uncultured Lachnospiraceae bacterium; assembly: GCA_902783305.1. GTDB lineage: Bacteria > Bacillota > Clostridia > Lachnospirales > Lachnospiraceae > Blautia_A. The sequence continues at coordinate 4,152 of CACZQU010000032.1, forward strand.
GATAAAGGCGAACATGCCCAGTCGTATTGCTTTTGCAGTAACAAGTCAGGTAGACTCGCGAATTATCCTTGATGTCACTGGAGCTGAAAAACTTACCGGCAACGGAGATATGCTTTTTTTTCCACAGGACTACAGTAAACCAGTCCATATACAGGGCCCATTTGTTTCAGATCACGAAGTGACAGCGGTTACTGATCATCTTAGACGTCATAATGCTGACTTTGGCCGCGAGGATGTATATAGGCAAAAGCATAATACCGAGCACCGAGGATCACAAAGTGATTTTTGCAGGATCATTATCCAACATCAAGGACATGAAGGTCGGGATGAATATTTTGAAGAAGCTGGACGCTTCATCATCGCAAAAAACAAGGCCTCAGTCGGTCTTATTCAACGCGTCTTCAAAATTGGCTTCAACCATGCGGCGAGGATTATGGATCAACTTGCTGAAGCCGGTGTTGTCAGCGAGGAGATTGGTACCAGGGCCAGGCAGGTTCTCATGACTCTATCGGAATTTGAAAAATATCTTGAAGAGAACTAAAGAATATAGGTTTATCAGAACAGGAGTGAATTGAGTATGAAGTTTATACTGGTTCTTCTAGAGAACATATTTTTCGCGTGGGGAGTGGCTATATCAGTCACGATACTTGCTATGTGTAGAGCAAAAGAAATGGTGACCGGCAAAGGAATCAAATCAAAACCATTCGTGAGAAGGCATCTGCTGAAATCCAATAAGCAAATGCAAGGGTGAATGAAATAGTTCATCATCTACTGTAAAATGTACTTTGAAATCTTCTGAGGTGGGAATAATGTCATACATCATAAAAAACTTAGATAAGCTTATAGGAATATTTGCCTTGATTACAGCTATTATCGTCCCAGAAAACCAGAAAAAATGGGGGATTGTTTTTATTGTCATAGCGATCTTTATTTATATCATTGGATTTATTTCCGAAAACAAGCCTGCAAAGCAGAAAAAATGGGGGCTTATACTAGGTGTTATAGCAATTATTATTATTATGATAACATTCTTTTCCGGCAATGACTCTAGACAAGAAGAAACTACAACTATAGAAGAACAAGAGGAATTGGATCCACAAGATATACAATCTGACAATGATTCCGACGAGGAAAACGATCAGCCACAAGATATACAAACTGATGATGGTCCCGACGAGGAGAACGATCAGCCACAAGATATACAAGCTGACATTGATTCCGATGAGGAAGAGAGCAGAATTTGTGAAGATGTCTACATTACTGATGATACTTTTGAAGACGGTAACAGAGGTATGGCTTCATTGTACTGTGATACTTCGAAAATGTTCCCCATATGGTTTGAAGGCGATTTGGATGATGTATACCTTTCTTGTATTGTTGATAATATCGGATCGTCATATGCCAGTATTAAAAACACAAAACTTATTATTGATAATTTCGAGCCAGTCACTATGGAAGAAGTGCTTCTTTTACATGAAGAGTCCCATGCAGGAGTGCCATCAGAAGTAGAGGGAGACGTGAATTTATTCAATATTTCAAATAATCGTGCAGAATACGATGTTAATTTCTATGTTTATAATGACTATGAAGAAGGAGTGGAGATAAAGCTTCGCGAAGGACAATCATTTAATGTAGATCAGGTAAGCCAGACAAGATTCATTCTTTATCCTAAACTTTTGAAATCTGGTATCTATACATACCATATCAAGGTTGATTACGAGTATAACAAAACAGATTATTCTATGGAGACACAATCTGTTTCATTTATATATATTAATGGAGACTCTAGTGATTATAAGTATGACTATAATGAACTCAGCGCACTCTGTTTAAATAGAGAATGTTATAGTGAGGAAACCGGCTTGACGATGTATTATGCTATTGAAGGGCGCACACTTAGGGTTCATGACACAAGTATAATATCCTACGATAATGACTTTGGACGGTACTTTTCGCTAATTGATACTATATTAGTTGAAGAAGGAACTGAGATAATTGAAGCATATGCATTTGGAGAAGAACCAGGACTAATTAATGTAACAGAAGTTTATCTGCCGGGGTCATTGAAGTATATTGATGTGGATTGTTTTTACTTTAATCTGGGCCGTTTAAAGACAATATATTTTGGTGGAACAGAAGAACAATGGGATTCTTTAATTACAAATTCTGAAAGCGATAGAATAGAAAATATTGAAGGGGTGGAAATAATCTGTAATTATGAGTATTGATTTGTAGCGGTAGTAAGAGACTTGATTTCAAATACACCATAAAAAATTAAAAATACGTTCGATTTTCTTGAAATTGCATTAATCAGACAGTCCAGGAGAAGGATGTATAATTCGCGTGACTTGATAACATAGCATGGCTGAATAACCCACCCGTCACGGACATTCAGCTCGCCCGTCACGGAAATCAGTTCATCACTCAATAAATACGGGGATGGAAGAAAAAAGTAACACATGGGAGTGTAGCGTCCTTCCATAAACGAACACTACTACAACGTTCTAAGGGATATACTGCCGCGCATCTGTTTCCCATCGTGGTGAAAGGTTTTTATATGGGTTCCGTTTCATTTTCCGGTATCATTCAGGTGGACTTGCTCTCGTGACAGGGCAGAGGGAGAGATACAGAGTATGACCTGAATCCGTGAAGTTGATTTTTTCAAAGGCTCGTAAAAGCCCATAGTTACAGTGTTTATCGTATGTTTTTGTCTAAGATAGCCA
>CACZQU010000033.1 GCA_902783305.1 uncultured Lachnospiraceae bacterium
ATGGCCTCGGAAAAGGGAGAAATCCAGGTCTATGTAAAGGCCTCGGATTCGTCTGATCCGGTCTGTGTGTTTTCTCTTTCGAAAAAGAAGCTCAGGGATTTACTGGTCAGCCAGCTTCTTTCCTGGCATCTGGACAGAATCGGGATACAGCCGGACGGAAAACTGATTGTCCAGGGATGGGCAGTCTGCCAGAGGGGGAAAGGAAAACTCCGGTTTCTTGACGGTCGGGGAAAGGAAGTGGAGGGGAAGCTTACGTGGGTAGAGAGAAAGGATGCTGCCCTGGCACTCCATCTGCCGCCTGCTTTGTCATCCCGGATTGGTTTCAGCTTTGAGGCGGACCAGGCGGACCGCATCCGAAGCCCGAAGCTCTATGCGGAATATTCCTGTGAATATGCAAAGGATGTCTGTGAGATCGGGCTGAAAAGAATGAAAATGGAGCGTACGCCTTCCGGCCGGATCCGGCTGGCGCTTGCTGTACCCAACACCAGAAAGAACCTTCACATCCTCAGGGAGGACGGGCTTTCCGGTTTTTACCGTTATCTTCAGGAACAGGCAGGTGTAGAAGCCTCCGATTATGAACAGTGGCTGAAAAGAAACAGCCCCGGCCGAGGTAAGCTTGCCCGTCAGCGCAGGACGGCTTTTGAGAAAATGCCGCTGTTTTCTGTAGTGGTTCCGCTTTACAATACTCCGGCTCCTTTGCTGAAGGCTCTGGTGGACAGTGTGCTTGCCCAGACATATTCCCGCTGGGAGCTTTGCCTGGCAGACGGCAGTGAAGACAGGCAGGTCAGTGATTTCCTCCGCCGGCATTACGGGCGGGAGAAACGCATCGTCTGGCGCAGGCTGGATAAAAATGAAGGAATCTCGGGAAATACCAATGCCGCGGCGAATCTGGCCCATGGAGATTACCTGGTTTTTGCGGATCATGATGATCTGCTTTCCCCTGATGCTCTTTATGAGATGGCTGAAGCGGTCAATAAGCAGAGATTTCCTGATGTCATTTATTCTGACGAGGATAAGGTGAGCTTTGACGGAAAGCATTTTCTGGAGCCCCATTTCAAGCCGGATATGAATCTTTTCAGGCTGAGGGAAAACAATTATATCTGCCATCTTTTTGCGGTGAAAAAAAACCTCTGGGAGGAAACCGGAGGCCTTCGAAGCGGATTCGACGGCGCGCAGGACTATGACCTGATCCTCCGCTGTGTGGAAAAAACCCGGAACGTCTATCATATCCCCAAAGTGCTCTATCACTGGAGGATGCTTCCGAATTCCACCGCTCAGGATCCGGAAAGCAAGAAATACGCTTATGAAGCAGGCCGGCAGGCGCTGCAGGAGCATTATCAGCGGCTGGGAATGAAAGCGGAGGTGATTCAGACTCCCAATCCCGGATGGTACAGAAGCCGGATTCAGATTGAGGGAACGCCTCTGGTCAGCATCATCATACCGACGAAGGATCATGCCCGGGATCGACAGACCTGTGTGGAATCCGTTTTCTCCGGAAGCACGTATTCAGATTATGAGATTCTGATCGTGGACAATGCCAGTACCCAGGAGGAGCTTTTCGCTCTTTATGACCGGTGGAAAAAAGACCTTCCGGAAGAAAAGCTGAGGGTGTTGAAATACGACCAGCCCTTCAACTTCTCCAGGATCAATAATTTCGCTGCTTCCCATGCGAACGGGGAATATCTTCTTTTCCTGAACAACGACGTGGAGGTAATCTCCGGGGCATGGATCGAGGAAATGCTCATGATCTGTCAGCAGGAGCCGGTGGCCGCGGTGGGGGCAAAGCTGTACTATCCGGATCATACGATCCAGCATGCGGGAGTGATCCTGGGAATGGGAGGCATCGCCGGACATCTGTACTGCACGGGAAGCGGTGAAGCGACAGGCTACATGGGCAAGCTGATCAGCGTACAGGAACTGTCTGCGGTTACCGCGGCTTGCATGCTGGTAAAGCGAAGCCGTTTTGACGCAGCAGGCGGCTATGATGAAAGCCTGGCTGTTGCCTTCAATGATGTGGATCTGTGTATGGAGCTGAGGAAAAGGGGAGGAAAGGTGGTCTTTACACCTTACGCAGAGCTGACTCATTATGAATCCAGATCCAGAGGGCCGGAGGATACCCCGGAAAAACAGAAACGCTTCCTCGCGGAAAGCAGGCGCTTCCGGGAAAAATGGGGAAAAGAGCTGGAAAAGGGAGATCCTTTCTTCAGTCCGAACCTCTCCCTGGAGCATGGATATTGTGCACCCAGGGGAAGCAGCGTAGAACTGAAATGATCCGGATACTCAGGCGTCTTTTTTTACACTGCAACCATTTATCGATGTGTACTCAGATGGAGGCCGCATATGGGAAAAACCAGGGGAGAAGTGAGAAGTGACCGGTTTCATCTGCAGGACCGCCGTCTCTATATTCTGGATGGAACCCTCGAAGCAGGAAGCACGATACGGGCTTTTCTCGACAGCGAGGAGCTCCCGGTCCGGACCGAAACGGTCGAATCCTTCAGTGCCATGGACCGTTTCCGGGATCAGGAGAGAGAGGGAGGAACCATACAGATCCGGGTGACGGTTACGCTTCCGGACAGTCTGCGCAAAACCCGGTATCTCACCATTTACAGCTGCGCAGAGAACCGGCGTTTGCTGTGGTTCCGGATAAGCTCCCGCAGGCTGAAGCTCCGCCGGAGCCAGCCTCAGTTCTTCCTGGAGGAGGAAGCCGTCAGCCGGGAGAATGTGAGGCTGAGGGGATGGGCGGTTGACGAGGTGGAGGTAAGGATCCGTCTGACCAGCCTTTCCGGTACGGTTCTGCCGGCAGAGATTCAACGCACAATGCGGGAAGATGTCGCCAGAATGTTTCCGGAAGGAAACGCGGGCGGAAAAACCGGATTCTATATAGAAGCGGACCGTCCGAAGGGAAGGACCCTTCTCCTGATCCTGGAGGGGAAGGCGGGAAATGTTGTCTATCCTGTCCGTCTGTCAAAGCCGGCTGTTTTTCTCGCCAAAGGAATGAAATATGCCGGAAAAGGGTGGAGTGCCCTGAAAACTGGCGGAATTCAGGGATTATGGGAGAAGACCCGGAAGAAGCTTTACCTGCGCTCCATCCGGGAAATTCCTTATGAAGACTGGCTTCCCAGGCACCTGCCTTCCGCCGGGGAACTGGAACGTCAGAAAAAAGCGAAGTTTTCTTACCGGCCTTACTTTTCTGTCGTGGTTCCCCTGTACCGTACCCCACGGACCTTCCTCATGCAGCTGGCAGACAGTGTTCTTGCCCAGACGTATCCGGACTGGGAACTGATTTTATGCGACGGAAGCGGAGAGCCTTCCCCGGTGATCGGAACCGCCCGGGAGCTGTCCGGAAGGGACTCCCGCATCCGGGTGATCAGCTCCATGCATCCTTTGGGGATTTCCGGGAACACTAATGCAGGAATTGACGAAGCGCGGGGGGATTATCTGGTCTTTGTGGATCATGACGACCTGCTTGAACCCCATGCGTTGTATGAGGCGGCTTCATGGCTGAATCTTCCTCTGAAAAATAAAAACGGGAGGTATCGTATCCTGTATTCGGATGAGGACAAGGTGACCATGGATGGCCATAAATATTTTCAGCCGCATTTCAAGCCCGATTATAATGAGCATCTTTTGTGCTCGGTCAACTATATCTGCCATCTGCTGATCATGGAGAGAGAGCTGGTCCTGAAAACGGGGAAGCTCCGTCCGGGCTTTGACGGAGCGCAGGATCATGATCTGATCCTGAGAGCCGTTGAGCAGGTATCGAGGGAAGAGATTGGCCATATCCCCCGAATCCTCTATCACTGGAGGGCACATGAAAGCTCCACAGCGCTGAAGCCGGACAGCAAAAACTATGCTTTTGCAGCCGGAAAAAGAGCGATCGAAGAGCATTACCACCGGCGGGGACTGAGGGCAGAGGTCACGGAAGGAGAGTATGCCGGCCTGTATAAGACAAAGCTGGTCTGGGAAGAAAAACCACTCATCAGCATTCTCATTCCGAATAAGGACCATATCGAAGATCTGAGGCAGTGTATCGCGTCGATTGAAGAACAGGACTATAAGCATTATGAGTATGTGATTATCGAAAACAACAGTGAGGAAGAGGAAACCTTCCGTTATTACGAGGAGCTGCAGGAGAAAAACAAAAAGGCTCGTGTGGTCCGGTGGGAAGGAAGCTTTAACTTTTCCGCGATTAATAATTTCGGGGAGAAATACGCCAGGGGAGATTACCTTCTCCTGTTGAATAACGACACAAAAATGATCACGCCGGACTGCCTGTATCAGCTCCTGATGTATTGCATGGAGCCGGAGGTTGGCGCAGCCGGAGCCTTACTATACTATGAGGACGACACGATACAGCATGCCGGTGTCGTGATTGGGTTCGGCGGCATCGCCGGACATTGCTTTGTGCTTCAGCCCCGCGGCTCGTCAGGATATATGCATCGGATCATCTGCACCCAGGAATACAGCGCGGTTACCGCAGCCTGTATGATGGTAAAGCGAAAAGCATTTCATGAGGTGGGAGGATTGTCGGAGGATCTGGCGGTAGCCTTCAATGACATTGATTTCTGCCTGAAGCTGCGAAAAGCGGGGTATCTGATTGTTTATAATCCCTGTGCCCAGCTGTATCATTTTGAGTCGAAATCGAGAGGACTGGAGGACAATCCGGAGAAGGTAGAGCGTTTTCAGAAAGAAATCGGTATTTTTGAGAAGCGGTGGCCCCGGATCCTGAAGGAGGGTGACCCTTATTACAATCCGAACCTGACGCTGGAAAGCCAGGACTTTTCCAGGAGAAGACTGTAAGGCACTGTAATTAAATAACTTAGCCATATGACGCAGTATTCGTGAGCATATGCAAGGCGGAGGAAGGCGGCGATGCGGGCATCG
>CACZQU010000034.1 GCA_902783305.1 uncultured Lachnospiraceae bacterium
CGCATGATCAGTCGGAAGCGATGAGCCTTTCCGATCAGATCATTATCATGAGCAAAGGAAAAGTCGAACAGATCGGCACGCCTCAGGAGGTGTATTACCGCCCCAAATCACGCTTTGTAGCAGATTTCATTGGAGAGGCTAATTTCCTTCCGGCGAAAGTAATCAAAACAGAAGGAGAGAACGCGGAAATCGAGGTCAATGGCGAAACCATGACGGTAAACAATTATATAGGAAAGAATGCTTCAGAAGAAGCAACCCTGGTTCTCCGCCCGGAAGCGGTAGCCCTTTCCGAACAGGGCCAGCTGTCCTGTACCGTTACGCTCTCTACTTTTATGGGTGCCTATCAGTATTATCAGGCTGATGTAGGAGGTCTGATGGTCCAGGTGACGGATTACAATCCTGTAAACAAAAAAATCTATCAGGTTGGCGACAAAGCGTATCTGAGCTTTGACAGCAGCGGAGTTTATATTCTGTAATCTTTTCGACCTTTGCGGTGGCCGTAAGTATGCGATGCACCCACCAACGGTATGAGCAAAATGCGGATGCGAAGCAGACGCAGGAGCACGCAGCGCGGATTTTGCGAATGTCGTTGGTATCGGTCACTTTATACTGGAAGTACTTAATATCCGGAACGGATATTTTAGTACTTCTGCATATACTGCTCCGGAACAAATAAATGTTCCATTTATTTGTTCGCGCCAGTATAGTGACCGCACAGGTTGAATCATCCCTGCCAGCTTTGTATGAGATCCAGTTTTTGTTTTCTGGTCATCTTTTTCAGCTCAGCCTCTCTGTGCATGGCTTCCTGCATGGAGGAATAACCTTCATAATAGATGATCTCTACCGGCCGGCGCGAACGTGTATACTTCGCGCCGGCTTTTCCCGCGTTGTGATCCTTGAGGCGCTGTTCCAGATGATTGGTCCATCCGATATAGAGAGAACCGTCAGAGCAGGAAAGGATATACGTGTAGTCCATGAAATCTCCTTGACAAAGTGATATCAATATGATATCATAAACATATTCCAAAACATATTCGCTGCGGAACCTCTGAGGACTTGCCGGAAGTATGTATTGTCCGGGGAAAATATATTTTACTGTTTCTGCATATACTGTGCTGACATTTATCGTAAGCGCAGTAGTAATTGATTGCAGTGTAAAATGACTCCTGCGGATTGTTCCGTGCTTTGCACTGGGGTCCAAAATACATTGAAACTCAGCAGCACATCTGGCTGCCTGTCAGAGCCTGGCGAATATACGAGGATTATAGCACAGACCGGCAGATGACTGCCAGAAAAGGAGGATCGGGATGTCAGAAAAAATCCTTGGCAACAAAAAAAACGGATTGTTTATGATGCTGCTTTTTACAGTGATTTATGGAGCGGCGATTGCTCTTTGTATATGGAGCTCCATCTGTGAGCTGTGGGCTCTGATGGTTATTTCCATTATTTATCTTTCAATTGGCTGGCTGCCTTATCTCGGACTTAAGGTACTGGGACCACAGGAGGGGCTGGTGCTTACCCTTTTCGGCAAATATATCGGTACCTTGAAGGAAGCCGGATTCTACTATGTGAATCCCTTCTGCATCAGTGTGAATCCTGCGGCCAGGACCCGCCTGAATCAAAGCGGAGATGTGGACGCTGACCGGCACGAAAAGACGATCTTTAAAGTGACAGGGAGCCCGGATTTTTCCAGTCAGGTTGTGAATAAGAAAATATCTCTGAAGGTCATGACTCTGAACAACAACCGGCAGAAGATCAATGACTGCCTTGGCAACCCGGTGGAGATCGGTATTGCTGTAATGTGGAGGGTAACCGATACGGCGAAAGCGGTATTCAATGTAGATAATTACAAGGAATATCTTTCTCTTCAGTGCGACAGTGCTCTGCGCAATATTGTCCGGATTTACCCTTATGATATCGCTCCGAATGTGGATACGACCGGGGATGGAATCGCCGATGAGGGAAGCCTGAGAGGGTCCAGCGACGTAGTGGCGGAGAGGATCCGGGAAGAAATCCAGAACAAGGTGACGGACGCCGGTCTGGAGATACTGGAGGCCCGCATTAC
>CACZQU010000035.1 GCA_902783305.1 uncultured Lachnospiraceae bacterium
GACAGGGAGTCCCTATCCCCGGAGTGTGCCTGCGGCTGCAGCAGAAACTTCGGATTCCCTCAACAACCGTGCTCTGAGTTTTCTGGACCTTGGTAAATCTGACACTGCCATGGACTGCTGGGAGCAGGCTTTGAAACTGGAAAGCGGGCATCGTGCGTCTGTCTTTAACCAGACTCTGGCACGCTATCGGCAGGGGCTTCTGAAGCCATGGGAGGCGGAAGCCGCCCTTGATGCCATACAGGACAGGGAAGACCGGGAAAAACTGAAAGAGGCACTGCGGAGTGAAATATACGAATCGGTGACGCTGCCGGAGCCGATGGAAGGCTGGATGACAGGAGTCTATGGTCACAGCGGAGACGGACGTCTGGTCGCCCTGTTTGACAGATTGCGGGAGGAAAAGAAAGTCCCGGAAAAAGAAGTACTCGCAGTCTACGATATAATCACCCGACGCTATCTGCTGGCCTTGAAAAAATACGAATCCCCGCTCAATCAATGGGGACTTTCCGAAGAACTGAGGCGGTCGCACATCTCCCTCAGCAGAAATGGCCGATTCGCTGCCTGTGAAATCGAGCGTCATGAACGCGGCTGCGACGGAAAATGGGGACAGTATATTAACAGTACCGCTGTTATAGACCTGTCCTCCGTAAATCAGTTTCATAAATGGTATGTAAACGAGCAGGACACTGTACTCACCGAAGTGCCTGAAGGCCCGGTGCTCCGGGAATTCGGCCTGTCCGGCGGGATCCTCAGCCCTGATGGCTCCGCAATGGGTTTTTCCCGCATGATAATGGGTGAATATGGATCCTCCGTAGTTTTTTACAGTGTGAAAACCGGGAAATTCCTCTCCCGTGTGGAGAAGGCTTTACTGCTGGGCTTTACCTGGGATGGACGGGTCATGCTCTACACAGCGGAGGATCGGGTCATATTCGGAGGTACACCGGATCATCCCGTGCCGTCTGACGCACCTTCCTTTTCATGTATGGACATCAGCAGAGAGGCTGCTCCCGGTACTCTTCTTCACCAGGTCAGCCGGCGCCTGGCGGTCCTGGAGCAGTGTGAAGAAGAGCTTTATCGTAAGGGGGTGCTGCTGGATCTGGAAGAAGGCAGAATTCTCGCTTCCCTGCGATGGGAGAAGGGAAGGCTCGTTAGAGGAAAAAGCGATCTCGGTGCATTTTTCCTGACCGGGGACGAACGTCATCTTATCTGGATAACTCACGATAAACAATCCTTCTCCGTGATGCAAGGGTGGAAATGGGTCTCCTTTTTTCCATACGCTGTTATTACACAGGTCTGGGATGCCCGGACAGGAAGATATCTGGGCTGGTATTTCCCGGAGTGGAGAGTGTACACACCGGAAGAAAGCTGTTGAATACATCCGGAACTATCCTATAACCTTAAAGGACGACTGCTGGCTCTGTGTAACGATCGTTCTGTCCTTTGTTACCGCCCGGAGAAAAGCCGGGAATATCTCCTCAACAGAATAACCAGTACAGAGAACAGGCTGGAGGCGGGCTCGCGGTTTGATGATCTGATGAGCCGCGCGGAAGAGGCATTTGCCTGCGGGGACTGCATGGCCGTCTTCCGGCTCACGGACGAAGCCATGGCGTGTCCCGGTTATGAGTCGAATCTCAGAGCCCTGCGTCTGCGCGCCAGGGCCGGCAAAGGAATGACAAGACGCGGGCTGCGCGCGATCATTCCCCTGCCGGAGGAAGCGCCGCCGATTAAGGACGTTCCGATTAAGGACGTTCCATACGCCGGGGAGCCTGACGCAAAACAGAACGGACTGCTGCCGCGGAAAGATGAAGACAGGAATGAATATGAAGATGGACGGCCGTCCTGGGAACTGATTCGTCAGGAACTGGAAAAGGAACTGCAGGAGAACTGGAAGATGACTGCCCGCTATTCCACCTTCCGCTTTTATGTGGGAGCCGGGACAGATACCGAAGACGGACGCTATCGGCTGCTCCCCACGCTGGTTGTGGAGGACGACGAAAGCCCGGCTCTATACGATATTGAGACGACCCATTATCACGGCGCAGTGGTCGCGGATGCCCGGACCGGCTGTATTCTGTATAGATACCTTGAGTTCTACTTCCACGATGCAGGTACGGATGTTTCCTTCTCTTACTACAATTACGATACAATCCTTCACTCTACCGCAGACGGTCTCTGGCTGTTGATCCATGGAGACGGCCTGCTCCTGCGCCGGGCGGGGTGCCATAGAGTGATACGCATCGCAGACGGACAGTTTAAAGAAGCTGTATTCCTGGCAGATGACCGTTTTGTTCTCGCCCGTCGTATCGATGGAACAGTAGTGGTCTATGACCTGACAGGCGGCCTCGGCCTGCGGGAAGCGTTTCCCGATGAGGATGATGATCCGCCCGCGTCAGGGGAATGGGAAAGGATCATTCCGCCTGCTTCCGTAAAAGTGAAGAACGCAGAAACCTCCACATACACATTTGCCGGTAAGGACTACGGCAGCATCAGACGCATAGACGATAATTCCTTTGCAATAACCCGCGGCGACTTCCAGCAGCTTTGCTGGCTCGACTGGGAATATGAATAAAGCGCCCTGTACCCCCCTTCCATCGGACATAACTCAGGGAGGCTTCAACATGGCTAATTTATCCAGGACACAAGCCCTGGGCGCATGGAAGAACACTCCCGGGGCTTTTTGTGGGAGGGGGCTATATTATATATAAAAAAACAGGGAGGGGGTATGGTATCCGGAAGCCCCCCTGCTGCGGCATATACAGATTACATATTCGAAATAACGGATATAATTCAATAATATGACGGAATGAATAAAAATATCGTTGACATATCATCACGGCAGGTGGTATTGTATTTTACACGGCTGTGATACTGTGCCGGCAGCCGGGGTTATTAATCATTCTGAAATCTGTCCGGATCGGACGAACACCATCATACTTTTTTGAGAATCTATTTGAAACAGGAGGATTTTCCGCCTTTTCCGCAAATCTGCGGAAAGGCGGGATTGATTCACTGCGCCCTGAACAGGCGTGATTATTTGCAGAAAGCTGTTCGGGGCGAAAGGAGGATATTTTGAAAAAGAGGATGGAGAAAAAGAGGATGGAGAAAAAGAACAGGCCCTGCTCCAAACCGGTATACAA
>CACZQU010000036.1 GCA_902783305.1 uncultured Lachnospiraceae bacterium
GCGAAGGTAAACCCGGATTCGGTTGAAGTTTTTAATCAGTTCACTGTAGGCCATCCCGCCTCACCTCCCCCTGGCAAATTTACCTTGCCACCCACATGTTTTTGATTTCAGGGTTCCCGAAACCTTCTCTTTAATTTAAGGACAACGTTTTCAGATACTTCCTTTACTCCTTCCGGGTAGATCCAGTCGTATCCATCATCTGGAAATCTGGGAAAAACGTGAAAGTGAAAATGTCCAAGAGCACAGTTTGAACCACCATTCTGCATGATACCATATCCTGAAGCATGATATACTTCACAAAAAGTCCTGATCAGTTTTCTGGAAACTTCGGCTATCTCCAATACATATTCATCCGCCAGATCTACGATCGAATCCACATGTATTTTGGGAATAATAAGAACATGTCCTTCATTTACAGGTTCGATATCAAGTACAGTGATGGTTTTTTCAGTTTCATAAACAATGTGCGCTTTCTTTTTATGGGTCGCAATATTGCAAAAATCACACATTTTACACCTCGGCTTGAATTCTCATTAACATTCTCCCATTCCAGTTACTCTTTTCACACTTTCTTCATATTTCCCGGGGATCGTTTTTAGGTTCATTTAAACTTCTTTTTTATAATAAATTTCGTCAGGATAAAAAAACGCTCTGATAAAAGGGAAGAAAAACAATGAATGAAAATTTCTCACGTATAGAAACAAAATATATGCTTTCTGCAGATCAGGTCCCTGTAATCGAAAAAGCATTGACAGATCATGGTTTAATCAGGATGGATTTTGGAAATACTCTGATCCAGAGCCTGTACTATGATACACCGGATAATCTGTTGATCCGTCAATCACTGGAACGACCAGAATTTAAGGAGAAGCTGCGCCTCAGGACATACGGAGAAGCATATCCCGGTTCCGACGCATATCTGGAGATGAAAAGAAAATACAAAGGGATTGTATATAAGCGCAGGACGATGATGCCGTTGCAGAAAGCGATGAAAGCACTGGAAAAACCTGACATGCCTGATTCAGCCGGACAAACCGGAAGGGAGATCCTCTGGATGGTCAAAAGGTACCATCCTGTTCCTGCAGTAGTGATACGCTGCAACAGAGACCAATGGATCAATTCTGCAAATCCCGGATTCCGGATCACCATTGACAGGGACATATGCTTTCGGAACTGGAATCTGGATCTGAGTGCGCAAGAAGGCCATATCCCGTTAACCGATGCCAGTCAGCGTCTGATGGAAATCAAAGCAGGAAACGCAATTCCCAGATGGCTGGTAAAAATCCTTTGGGAAACCGGTTCACAGCATGTTCACTATTCAAAATACGGTCTGGCTTATCAGAGGATTCTCATGGATCAGAACGAAATCAGAAGGGGAGGGAGAATATGTTCAACAGTATTTTTACCAATGGGGGCGTGACTACACCGATTGTGATTGTTGTAATGATTGCAGCCATATTGATGGGATGTATGATTTCCTTATACTATACAAAGCAGAACCGTGCCACCCGTTCTTTTGCTTATACGCTGGCTTTTCTTCCCTTGATCACGGCTACGATCATCATGGTGGTGAACGGCAATCTTGGAGCCGGGATTGCCGTAGCCGGCTCCTTCAGTCTGATCCGTTTTCGTTCCATACAAGGAAGCGGGCAGGAAATCCTGGCCGTATTTCTTTGTGCGGCCACCGGACTATGTCTGGGCGCCGGATACATCACAGCAGCGCTTCTTCTCATTGTTCTGTTCATCCTGAGCCATCTGATTTTAACCATCTGTAAATTCGGGTCATCGTCAGAGAGGCTGAGAGAACTGAAAATATCCATTCCCGAGTCTTTGGATTATGAGGAACTGTTTGACGATATTCTGAAGGAATATTTTACGGATTATGAACTTGACCACGTCCGGACAATTGAAATGGGAACAGCTTATCAGCTTGTGTATCATGTGGTTCCGAAGGATAGTCAAAAAAGCAGGATCCTGTTGGATACCATACGGGAACGAAATGGCAATTTTCCGGTTTCACTTGGAAGAATACCAGACAATCACAACGAAATGTAAACACCTTTTACAGGAAAGGAGATTCATCATGACAGGAAACAGGATATGGAAAGAATTTATCGGTGCAGTTGTATTTTCGGGTCTGCTGCTGAGCATAATAACAGGAAAGCTTTTTCCGGTTTCGGTATACGGGCAGGAGAGTTATCTTACTGCAGAAGAGCTTTTTACCGATCGGGATCTGACGCAGACGGCAGATCTGTCTGAAGCACAATCCCTTACCGTAACGGATGGAGAGGATATTCACGTCACAAAAGAAGGAGTTTATGTTCTCAGCGGCGAAGCGCAGAATGTAACCGTATATATAGAAGCTGGTGATGAAGAAAAGGTGCAGCTGGTGCTGGATGACGTGACTATTGCCAATGCGGATTTCCCCTGCATTTATGTTAAATCCGCGGACAAGGTTTTCCTTACAGTGGTCTCAGACAGTTACTTTTCGGTCACAGGAGAGTTTGTCAAGGATGACAGTACAAATACAGATGGAGTCATTTTTTCCCGCTCTGACCTGACCCTGAACGGAAGCGGAGTACTCGAAATTCATTCCGCTGACAATGGAATCGTATCAAAGGATGATCTGAAGATCACGGGCGGTTCTTACAGGATCGAGGCAGCGTCGAAAGCATTTGAAGCCAATGATTCCATCTGCATTGCCGCAGGAAAATTTGATCTGAAAGCAGGAACCGACGCACTGCATGCAGAAAATGATGAAGATGATACACTTGGTTATGTATATATTAAGGATGGAAACTTTAATATTGATTCCGGAGATGACGCTATACATGGTACATCGATTGTACAGATCGATGGAGGAACTTTTAATATTTCTGCTGCAGAGGGTATCGAGGGAACCATTATACAGATTAATGACGGGACAGTGAATATTGCCGGCTGGGACGACGGAATTAACGGCGCCCGCAAGTCTGATTCATTTACTCCGACGGTCGAGATTAACGGAGGCCAGATCAGCATTGTCATGAGTTCAGGAGACACAGACGCTATAGACTGCAACGGCAACCTGATCATAAGCGGCGGCTGTATTGATCTGACTGCTTCCTCCGGATTTGATTATGACGGAAACGGGCAATATAATGGAGGAACAATCATTCTGAATGGCCAACA
>CACZQU010000037.1 GCA_902783305.1 uncultured Lachnospiraceae bacterium
AACTGCACCGTAATGAATCACGCCATCCTTGTCGGCATACACGTTGATGCGGCCCTGCCAGTCAAAAGGTGCTTTCGGAATGCCGAATCCGGCCAGCAGCGCGGAATCCATACCCGTGGTGTTGAGCATGGAATAAGGCACTTCCACGCCATAATCCTTCATGGCCCGAAGTACGTCTTCCCATTCCTCCACCGTTTTGGGAACATCCTTGCCGATCGCGTCCAGGATATCCTTGCGGATTGCCTGCCCCCACCATTGCAGCTCACGCTCATCATATTCGGGGCAATATACGTAGAAAGCAACAGGAATCCGGTTGGTCAGTGTCGTTGCTTCCTTGGTAATCTGCTCATTCGCATGGATTGCCGCATAATAGTTCGGCATATATTCCTCGGCATAAGGCGTCAGATCAAAGAACGCGCCGTCATCCAGGGCCTGATCAAAACCGCCGGGATAGGTGGTGCCGGTAGTACCGATAATCAGATCCGGGTAGTTGCCGGAGGCAATCATCAGATTGAACTGTTCCACTGCTTCCCCTGCCGCAGGCACAATAAAGTGGACAGAAACATTGGTGTCTCCAAAGATCTTTGTGTAAGACGCGTTATTGGTAATCGCTTCCTCGGTGAAAGTTCCGACGGTGAAATTGGAAGCGGTTGCGCAGAAACACTCCAGCACGACAGGTTCATCCGTCAGCGGCAGGGTATAGTTTCCTTCCGCGTCCCTTTCATTTTTAGCGGCGGTGGCGGGATCTGCAAGTCCGGCAAAAACACTCAGAACCATTGCGACCGCCAGGATCAATGCATAAATTGACTTTTTCATGTTCTCTTTTCCTCCACAAATCGTTCTGTTCGTTTTCATTTTTCATTTTCGCTCAAAGATCGATTCCACTTTCCATCCCCACCTATTATTTCCTTCCCTCCTTCGTACCGGGGCTGGCGACCCGCTTCACTGAAGCTTTGGTTCTTTCTGTGGAATTTGTTAAGTCTATTTTGCCTCCGGAATGCATAAAGGAAAAGTCCCAATTTTTGACCTAAGCAGGTTTTTCCCGGCTTTCAGCATGTCATTTTTTGACTTCTGCGTGATATTTCATTTTTATAAAGCTGTCAAAATCTGATAGTTTTTCCCCTTTTGTGACAGTTCTCAAGGCTTAGCAATGTCTTCTCCTGCTGTTTGCTTTCTCTTCTCTTTACGATATTGCGTAGGTGTCACTGAATGATACTGGCCAAAGACACGCAGCAGTGTCCGGTAGGAGGAAAAGCCCGTTTCCTGCGCGATCGCGGTCAGCGTCAGATCCGTATGTTCCAGCAGCCAGGCTGCTCTTTCAATTCTCTTGGCATTCACATAAGACATCAGCTGGATATCATATTCCCGTCGGATCAGCCTTGAAAGATAACTTTCCGAAACACTAAACTCTGTACCGATCCGGGTCAGGGAAAGGTTCGGCTCATAGAGATGGATATGAACATATTCCATTACAGCTTCCGGCAGTCCGCCGTTTTCCATCTGTTCTCCTGCCCCGTTCGGTGTGATCCTCGGCTCATCCGCAGCCTCATGTAGTTCTCCCATATTCCATCTGCGCATCAGTTCAATACAGGTCATGTATGCCTTCGGGACATCTGAAAGACTGTCGCATTCAGCAGACTGGAACCAGGAATAAGAGACACCGGTCTTTTCTTTCAGAATCTGCCGGATCTCCTCATGATTTCGTTCGAAATCCGTTTCCAGGCGTCCTGCAGCCAGGTCGTAATTACAGAGCAGAAACTCCATTCCATCACAATCAACGGACCACACTTTCTCAGAAATGCGTTTCGTATATTCTTCTGCAGTTTCTGCGGTCATCCGATGCAGCAGATCAATCGCATTCCCCTTCACAGATACTCCGTCCTGCTGAAGCAGACCGAAATCCTCTTCCACAGACCACAGGATCAGCCGAAAGCAAGGCAGTGTGAATTCTATCAGATATGGAGCAAAAACGTTTTCCACCTCGTAATCTGAGTGATAGTACCCTTTCAGCAATCTGCAGAAAAGATTGTTCACGATCAGTTTTTTTTCCTGGTCCAGCATCCCGGACAGCCGATCGTGGGACGCCTGGAGCCCCTGATAACGCTCCTCGATCCACTGGAAATTGATATCCCCGATCGGCTTCCGTCCCTCTGTTTTTCGCAGGTTTTCCACCAGCTGGAGAACAGGATGATAGTTGCGCCGGGTTAAAATCAATGCAAGAGCAAAACAGACAATCAGGCATCCGGTCAGGCAAAAAACGGCAAACTGCTGATATCCCCGCAAGCGCCCGAAAAACAGATCGGACTGCACAGCCCTCAGATATTCCCAGTTCTGCAGAGAGGAGCGCTGCCGGGTCACCAGGTAGTCTTCTTCCCGGAATTGAACAAATCCGGCTGCACTGGCTTTTACCAGTGAATGGTTTTCTTCCTGAGACAGAAACACCTGATCCTGTATATCCCAGATATTTCCGTCCTGCAGCAAAAGGCCGCAGATCACGCCATCTTCCGAGGAAAGCGCTTCAGCTGGGAATCTGTAAGGAATCATCACATAGCCCAACGGCTGCGC
>CACZQU010000038.1 GCA_902783305.1 uncultured Lachnospiraceae bacterium
CATGGAATACGAATATAGGGGTAGGATTGTGGGAGCGCGAAGCGCGGAACAATCCGTTGGAGTCATTTTGCACTGCAATCATTTATCCTCCCGGCTTTTTACGGCTGGGCAGGGAGTCTGATCTGTGTTATACTATGCTCGCGGAAACAGTTTCCGTGCTCAACAATAATCAGAGAAGAGGATACGCAGATGAAAAAGAAAAGGTCAAAGATTAAGATAATCCTGATCATCCTGGCCTGTGTCCTGGTTTTGCTGACAGGCGGATGGTGGGCATTTTCAGTAAAAGTCTATAACGATAATATCAATCAGCGTTTCGAAACCTATGAACCCTATCGTTTTTCTGTTGAGGGATTTGAAGGACTGCAGCGGACAAAATACGAATTCCCTTCCGATAAAGGGCAGATGCTGACAGGGTACATGTACAGTGCGGGCGAAGATCAGCGGGGAATTATCGTGATCGCCCATGGCTTTGGGGGCGGCGGGCATAACTCTTATATGGACTGCGCTGATTATTTTGCCCGGCATGGATATTATGTTTTTGCATATGATGCCACGGGAAATGATGAAAGTGAAGGGGACGGCGTCGGAGGATTTCCTCAGGGTGTTATCGATCTGGATCATGCCATTTCCTTTATAGAGGAAAGCGGCAGCTTTCCTGACCTGCCGGTCGGCCTGTTCGGTCACAGCTGGGGAGGCTACAGCGTCTGCAGTGTGCTGACTTATCATCCGGAGGTCAAGGCCGTCATCGAGTGCTGTGGATGCAACCGGTCGTCGGATCTGTTCGAGGCGGGAGGAAAGCAGGAGGCCGGGGATATCATCTATACCATGATGCCGTTTATCAAGCTGCACGAATGGCTGAAATACGGCAAATATGCTGTGAATACGGCAATGGATGGTTTTGCGGCAAGCGAAGCCGCAGTGATGATCGTACACAGCGTGGATGATGATGTCGTTCCCATTGAATATGGATACGACCTGTATTATGACCACTACCGTAATGATCCGCGATTTGCCTTCGTGAGATTCGAAGACAAAGGACACAATGATATCTTCAACGACAACACATATATGACAGAGTTCAATGCCCGGTTTGACAAGTGGCTGGAAACACTGGACTACGATTACAACGCCGATGAAAATAAGAATCGCTTTGCGAAGGACAAGGCTGATTACATTCATGAGAATCTTGATCAGGAAAGATGGTACAACCGCCTGGACAACGCTTTGTTTGAACGGTTTTTGTTCTTCTATAACAGTCACCTGAAATAATGATTGCAGTGCACAATGACTCCGGAATTGTTCCGTGCTTCGCACTCCCACAATTCCGGAGTCATAAATGAGGGTCTTGAAGCCGGTCGGACAGTCATGGGACAGGTCTGTGACCGTTCCTGAGCGGTCTGGGAGGAAAAAGCGATGAAAAGCTATTTGATCAGCGACACAACAAAGGAAGAGCGGGAGCAGATCGTTGCCGATTCCATAGGCAATATCAGCGGAGCCTGTGACGGCTGTGCTGCAGGTCTGGCAGAGATGTATCAGGACTATATTGACGGGAAACGGGAACTGAGAGCAATCAATATGGAGTTTCAGGCAAGATATGTTTCCGGAAAACAAGGTCCCGATAAAGGAACCTGCGGATATCAGTGACAGCAATGGAAAAGAAGACTGTCGTCAGACGGAAATGCGGCAGAACCGCAGCAGCAATACCCCAGGCCGGCTGAAGAATCGAAAAGAAGAGAATGAAAAACTTATGATGAAATACTATTTTGCGCCGATGGAGGGGATCACACTGGCGCCGCTGCGCAGTGCGCACAGTGTTCATTACCCCGGTATGGACAAATATTTTTCCCCTTTTCTGGTAGCAAACCAGACTTTACATTTTCACAGAAGCGAGATAAGGGATATCCTTCCTGAGAATAATACCGGTCTCAGGCTGATCCCTCAGATTCTGACAAACAAAGCCGGCCAGATGCTCTGGGCCATGAAAGAGCTGTCTTTGTATGGTTACCGGGAAATCAACCTGAATCTGGGCTGTCCGATGCCGACGGTTGCCAAAAAAGGGCGAGGGGCTGGTTTCCTGGAGGATCCGGAGACACTGGATCGTTTTTTTGACGAAGTTTTTGAAGGACTCTCCGGCAGTGATCTTCGCCTGTCTGTAAAAACACGCATCGGAATCGATGATCCCGCTCTGGCGAAGGAGCTGACAGCCGTTTACAACCGGTATCCGATCCATGAGCTGATCATCCACCCCAGGCTCCTGACGGACAAATACCAGGGGGTGCCCCGGCTGGAAATATTTGCCGGGATGCTGGAAAACAGTGTGCACCCCGTCTGCTATAACGGAGATATCCGTACAGGAGAAGATATCCATCTGATCCAGACCCGGTTTCCGGCACTGAACGCAATCATGATCGGGCGAGGCCTTCTGATGAATCCGGCACTGGTCAGAGATCTGAAGCAGCGGGAGCGGCACAATGGTGAAGCCTTCACAGAAGAGCTCGCCGACTATCATGACGCTGTTTTCCGTTCCTATCTGGCTGTTCTGTCCGATGGCCGGCAGGCCGTGTCGAAAATGAAGG
>CACZQU010000039.1 GCA_902783305.1 uncultured Lachnospiraceae bacterium
ACGGGGACGGTTCTGCTGCTCCTTTGTAAGGAGGACAACAGAACCGTCCCCGTTTCCTGCACTGCAATCATTTATAGATTGCTTCCAGGGCATTCCGTTCAGCAATGATAAGAAGACGCTCATCAGAGTGAATGGAATCCTCCGGCCGGACAGGCTTCCAGCTTCCGTCGGGTTTTTTGATGGCAACCACATTCAGGTTATGTTTTCTTCTGAGATCCAGCTGCCGGATCGTTTTCCCGATCCAGCCTTTCTGAGGACTGATTTCAGCCATACTGACCGTATCATCGATCTGAAAGAAATCAAAGAAGGATGAGGACATAAGCACCCGGGCGGAGCGAAGACCGCTTTCCTCCTCCGGGTTGATGACCTTATCCGCACCTATGCGCTTTAAAATGGCGGCCATCAGATTTGAGGATGCTTTTGAAACCACCAGCGGGACACCGGATTCTTTTGCGATCGCAACACACACAATGCTTGGAGCCAGATCCTGTCCCATGGCGGTTATCACGATATCCATATTCTGCAGGCCTAACTGCTTCACTTCCTCTTCGGCCGACAGATCAGCACAAACCGCAGCAGTTACCCTGGAAGAATAATCCCGGATGATTTCTTCGTTCCGATCCGCGACGAGGACATCAGCTCCCATATCATAAAGGTTTTTCGCCAGACTTTTTCCATAGCTTCCAAGCCCCAAAATCGCAACAGATTTTATCATATCTTCTCCTCATCTTTTCATGGCGGGGTATACGCCTGTACTATCTGAACAGACATGCTGTTTCCGGAGGACGGCTTTGTCCATGCACCAGTGCTGCAGACGTAAGCAGAATCTGTCCTCTTTATCCGACAAAGAATCTTCCTTCCGCGAAGCGGATCATATGATTTTCCTGCTTCATCCTGGAAAAGAACAAAGCCATGGAAATCGGACCGATTCTTCCGAGATACATTGCGGCAATAACAATCCATTTTCCGCCCGCATTAAGCGTCGGTGTAAGTCCGCGCGTCAAACCTACAGTAGCGATGGCACTGCATATTTCAAAGAGACCATCTTCCATGGAAACGGATGAAATAAACATGAGAGCCATCGTCATCAGGAACGTTGCTGCCGCACTTACGAAAACGATAGCGGCAGCCTTTCGCATCGTTTCCTCAGCCACCCGGCTTTTGAAGATGACCGCAGAATCCCTGTTGCTGATATAGGAATAGGAATTCAGAAGAACCAGGAAAAATGTGACGGTCTTCACGCCGCCGGCTGTACCTGTAGGTGAACCGCCGATAAACATCAGGATATACGCAGCCAGGCAGGAAACACCGGTCAGCTTATCCTGCGGGATGGCAGCAAAGCCCGCTGTACGAAAAGTGACCGACTGAAACAGGCTGCCGATCAGCTGAGTGGAGAAGGGCTTACCGCCGAGAGTATCCGGATTTGTCCGTTCTGCAAAGAAGATGATGACAGCCCCGCTGAGAATCAGAAAAAATGTCAGGGCAAGCACCAGCCTGCTTTGTTCGCTAAGCCGGGAAAACATCTGTCTGGGCTGATATCGGTACCGCAGACCTTTTCTGAAGGTATCCCTTATGTCAAACAAGACGACATATCCCAGGCCGCCTGTAATGATCAACATCATGGTAATGCCAAGTACATACCAGTCGGACGCGTAGCCTGTGAGACTATCCGGACCAAGGAGATCTATTCCTGCATTGCAGAAAGCGGAAACCGCATGGAAAGCGGAATACCACAAGCCCTTACCCCATCCAAAGGCCGGGACAAAAGAAAAGGCATAGAAAAGAGCACCAATGCCTTCCAACAGAAATGTCCGCCTGACAACGTACAGCAAAAACCGAAGTGTGCCTGAGACGGAATCCAGATTCAAGGCATCGCGCAACAGTGTGCGGTTTTTCAGAGAGATCTTTCTGTGAAAGATGAGCATCAGAAGGGATATCGCAGTAATAATACCTAATCCGCCCACCTGGATTAAAATGAGGATGACCACCTGGCCGAAAAGGCTCCAATGCGCATAAGTGTCAACCACCACCAGTCCTGTGACGCATACGGAGGTTGTCGCGGTAAAGGCAGCTGTCAGAAAATCTGTCGGCTTTCCGGCAGACGAAGCCCACGGAAGAAGCAGCAGGAAGGTTCCGGCAAGGATTGCAGCCAGAAAGCTCAGTGGTATGATATGTAGAGGAGAAAGACGGTTGACAAACCGGTCAAGCCGGTTATGGTTCGATCCTGATATGCCATTCATGTGCATATTATCATGACTCCTTTGTAACAGTTCAGTTTCCCTCGCACACGATGTGAACGGCGGGTGAATAAAGGACGCCCTATACCGTCCAAAGTATCATCCTGCCCCGGGATAATCAACCATCGTCATATCGGACAGATCAGATTACAGGATGTCCGTTACAATTCACGGTCGTCTACCCCTTTCCCGGGCGTGGTTTTACGGCTGATCCGTGAACAGCAATGGATATCCGGACATCCCCCGAAAGAGGAGAGGACCATAAAAGAGGCTGATCATCAGCAGAAAATCAGAATCACCTGCCTGTCCGGGTAAATTCATTCCATCCCATATATTGTATCTGGGGAATGGTATACATTGTCAGCGTTTCGCGGGCTTCATTCAGGGCCTTATTATACAGGACCTCATCCTGGGTGTCGCGGGTCAGCGGAGGATCAGCATCCGGATTATTATTCTCAGTGAGGACATTTTCTGTGTGAATACGGCCATTCTGAACCGTATAGTACACGGTCATCAGGTATCCCATATTTCCGGATCTGCAGAATAAGCCCGGATATGTGGCATCGCGGTAATAGGTCATGGTACAGTCTCTGAACCCGACAGACCCGATATATTCCATGGATCCGCCATGAAAGGTATATACATAACAGGTGCTGTCGGCCATGTAATCGCAGCCGTTAAACGCGATCAGTTCAGGCGTTCCGTTGAGATCCATGTCAAATATGGCAAAGCTTATTTCTGTATCATATGAGAAAGACGGATCAGTGTCAAAGAAAGCAGGATCGGTTTCCCGGAGGTAATTCCCGTTCAGAACAAAATCAAAATACGCATCACTCCAGGAACTGTATTGTCCGGCTCCGGCAGCGGAAGGCTGGCTGAAGCCCGTCATATTCAGCTGAATCGGATCTCCGAACAGGTTATCCTTCCCGGAACCGTTCTGATCAACCTTGTACCAGGCAGACGTGGCGGTATGGGAAAAACCACTCCCGTCATCCACAATTTCGTAAAGATGGATGGTATATGTACCATCTCCGTTATCTGTACAGTCTGCTGCCGGCGGACGGTATCTGGATTCCGAATGCTCCTGATAATAATTCTGTGCGGCAATGCAAAGATCTTCCTGTAATCCGGCCGATACTAAGGAAGCGGTACTGATTGCCAGCGAAGCAATTGAAAACAGAAAAATCAGTGAATATTTCATCGCTTTCTTCATAATCTCCTCCCTGGAAGCATAATGGACATTCCTTTGGTTACGGGTAAGTAAATTGTATCAGAGCAGTGGATGCGATGCAATATGGAGTTATCATCGTCAACCGCAGTTTATGGTTAAGGAGGGAAAAATCTTCCAACGATAAATCTGCTTTGCCCAATCAGGGAACGGTATTCTGACTGTCGGGCAAATGCTCCTGTCTGGCCTGCTCCATAAATTCTTTTACGACATCCATCGTCTTTCGCAGCGTTTCCAGATCCGTCTTCATG
>CACZQU010000040.1 GCA_902783305.1 uncultured Lachnospiraceae bacterium
CCATGAAATACGAATATAGGGGCAGGATTGTGGGAGCGCGAAGCGCGGAACAATCCGTTGGAGTCATTTTGCACTGCAACCATTTATACTGGTATTGCTGCCGTTCGGCAGCATCGGATCCGGAATATTTCATTGTTCAACATCCGGTGATTCGGGCATCCGGACATTGTATTTTCTCTGAGATGCTGATAATTCACGTATAGAAAGGCGGTTCTGCTATGAAAAAACTTACGGTTATCGCAACACTTCTCTCGGTGGTTCTGGCGATCACGACTATCGCTTTTGGTACGATGTATACCAAAACGGTTCTCCAGCGAAACGCGGCAAACGAACGCTTAAGCCAGTTTCAGACAGAGCTGGACGAGGCCAGTGCCAGAATTGAAGAAATGCTTCCGGCACAGGAGTCCCTGGATGCCGCCAATCAAGAGCTGACTTCATTAAAGCAGGAGCTGGATCAGACCAGGGAGCAGCTTGACGATTCCAAGGCTGCGCTTGACGAAACCGCTGCGGCTCTTAAGGAATCTGATGAGGCTCTCGCTCAGAGCACACAGGAGCTTGACGCCCTGCGCGAAAAGCAGGCTCAGGATGAGCAGGATATGGCGAACCTGAAACAGGAGCTGGAAAAAACCACCCAGGATTATGAAGCTGTTTCTGAGAAGCTGTCGCAGGCAGAAGAATCTGTCGCCCGGATGAAGGATCAGCTGGCTCAGGCAGATACTTCGGTGAATGAAGACGGCAAAGAAAACGAAGACGTCTCCGATCCCGCCGCAGTGAAGATGCTTTCTCCGGTATCAGAGCAGGAAGAGAGCAGCTCTGATACCCCGCAGGCCCAGGAGCCGGGTGAAGAATCCCGGAATATCCAGGAAAAAGACAATGATACTGCTGCAGATGCTCCGGCGGCAGACGACAGTCAGCCCGCTGAGGATGCTCCGGCGGCAGACGACAGTCAGCCCGCTGAGGATATTCCGGCTGCAGACGACGCACAGACCGCCGGGGATGCTCCGGCGGCAGACGATGTGAATGCTCCTGCTGGTTCCTTCAGAACTTCGGACAGCCATGATTCACTCTGGCCGGTATCAGAAGCCAAAGACGCAGAAACGTCTTTGTGGCGTAATGATCAGACTCAGACCGACCAGAATGATTCACTTTGGAATATTACCCGCCAGTAACCGGTCATCCTGAGATAACATTTCTGACGAATGCCGTATCTGTTATTCCGGCATTGGAATCTTTTGCATTGACAAAGGCCGCGGTTCCCGAAAGGGGATTCGCGGCCTCATTTGTTGTCCCCAGGGAAAAAATAACGCTTGAGCCGGTTATGGTCCCGTTTTCGACAGAATGGATGTTCGATAAATGGTAACGGGCAGTTCCTGTTTCTGCAGCGGTATATGTTCCCGGCGGAACGGAGAAGACTGCCTGTGCGCTTGCAGACCCGTCAGCGGGAAGGCTTTCCGGCGGAAAAGAAACCGCCTGGTTCTGGCTTATATGATTTCCCAGAGTATCCTCACCGGTTACGTTGAAAAAAAAGACCGGAGTTCCGTGAGAAAAGACAACTTCTTCCGGGAAAATCTCCTTTGTCAGTACAATTCTGCATTCGGGCTCTTCTTCTCCCCCTTCTTTCACTACACTTACCGTATTGGAACCGATCCCTGTAATATCCACAATCTGCTGTCCGAAACTGTCAATTGCGTTCCATTGCGTATAACACGCATTATATGCTTTCTTTCCCCTGTCCGATTGCTCAGACGTATGCATATTGACAATGACATACGTCATAGATCTGGCAGGCAGTATGGCCGCCTGTCCTTCTTCTGTCTCAAAAGCAAATGCCAGAGACCTTACACCGGACAAATCGGATTCCGGAGTGAGCCGCTCCCACTCTGCCGCTTCTTCGGTCAGTGTCCCGGCAGCCGGGTTGGAAGAAATGTAGACAGCAACCGAAAAGCCCTGACCTTCGGCAAAGGACGTGTCAACGCCGGTCAAAGCGCCCTTCCAATACGGGTTATTTCCATAGGCTTCTTCAAGATGATCATAAATAACCAGGTTCGTCACACGCTCATCACCAGTACGTACCCTCAGTTTGTATCGATACGATGTATCGGTTCCGGCCGGAGCCTCTCCATAGCGGTAATTGCATCTGTCGGTTTCTACCGTTGTGGTCACATCCTGATGAGAAGCAACAGCAATGGGGATCTGAATCCCACATTGGGAAACCGCAACTAGTTCTTCCACATCTCCGTTTCCATTGATATCTACAGTATCCAAATCCTTCGTTCCGTTATCCGGGGTATACTGCTGGCTGTAGATCGTCCCTTTGAATCTTTCACTTCTTGACAGCCTGTTTCCATATTCAAAAAGATACTCCTGATTGGTAAACCGCATTCCGTAATCCAGAACCGCATCATAGGAAATGCTTGCCGGAAAGGTAATGATAAAATCATCAGCCCATTGTTCCCAGGTCACATTGTAGACATCGGAGTTACGTTCAACCAGCCCTGACAGATCCAGAGGATCGTCAGAATAATCCATCAGAAAATGAACCATGGTTCTCCCCGTTCCTCTCCAGTTCTCCTGTACTGAGCAGACAGTATGGGCTTTGATATAATTCAGGTATTCCACATTGGAAGAAAATCTGCTTCCATCTGACTTTCTGATATATTGGTTTGAGTCATTCATAGAAACAGAAATCGTATAATCCAAAGGAAGCGTCACATCAATGCCCTTCGGAAGCAGGTCGTACATATCATATCCTCTGAAGGAAGGATTAAAAGAGAAATTATTTGTTCTTACCAGTGAACTTCCGAGCCAGATTTCGAGAGAGAATTTTTCCAAAGACGGATGATTGACAGGCTCTGTATAGAATTTGGACGCACGTACGCCTGTCTGTTTCTCATCAAAATCCTCTTTTGCATACGCCCGATACAGATATTCCCCATGTACTGCCATATCATAAGAAGCGATGAATTCCCTGGTGAGTTCGGAATCATAGTTCTCAATTCCTGCAGCAATGACATTTCCTCCATCCTGGAACACTTTCATATAGGAGAAATTATAGATACTCCCGCTTGTTGTTACAAACCCGTCTGTGACATTGAGATCGGTCCGGATAATCTGATCCTCACTCAGCGGAATATCCAGCGACTCTGTCAGGTCTTTGATCTCCAGATACCAGCCGGTAACCGGTTCTCCTTCAAACCTGATGGTTCTGCTTCGGGAATTCTGTGTCCAGGACTCATAAAGGCTGTACTCCGTGCTTTGACTGCGCCGGACATATAATTCATACGTATACTTTCCGTCTTCATAATACAACCCATCAAGGTTGTGAAATCGCGGCAGATAAACCAGGGAATACCAGCGTTCTCCATCCTCAAGCAGCCGGAATTCCCCTGTGTTGTACAGAATTCCGGCGATATCGTCTCCGATTCTCACCGTCATTTTACGATTCGTGTATCTGGCAGAACCGGAAATGGCAAAGGGCAGTTTGTCATACCTTTCGCGGATCAGCAGGCTGTTGCCCATCGTATTCATTGCATATTTTTTCAGGCTGTAAAGATTTCCCGAGTATTTAAAGACAAAATCTGCGACGGCAATCCGGGAAACGGCGCTGATCAAAGCCTCCTGCTGCTCTTCACCTGCCGTCCAGGCATCCAGAGTATTAAAGGAGCCATATAAACAGACGGTGTTTTCCACACTTCTGTTGATATATTCTTCATAAGGATAACCTGCATAACAGGAAGCCTCGAGAACCTGATATCTGTAGCGGGTCCCGGGATTTGTCTGCACAGCCTGAAAGCGAAAGCCGCTTCCTTCGCCTGAAAATCCGGCATCTCTTTCCATCGGATGTCTGTACTGGTCCAGGATCAC
>CACZQU010000041.1 GCA_902783305.1 uncultured Lachnospiraceae bacterium
CGACGGCACGGAACATCGAATCGTTCTCCATTGCCTTATAGATTGGCGGAATCAGTTCCTACAAGAAGGAAAACCCGGCGCCGCAGATGATATGCTACCTCCCAGGTAGACAGTTAAAAAAACACAACTGTTTATTTGGGAGGTTTTTCTATGCGTAAGCATTCTTTCGAAACAAAAATGGAGGCTGTCAGGCGACGATTCAACAATCATGAGTCAACCAAATCTATATCAGCATCAATGAGTATTGGTGAGACTACTATTCGTAATTGGTGCAGAAATTACGAAAGCATGGGTACAGATGGCCTTTTAAAAGGCAAGAATAAAAAATACTCTCTGGAATTGAAAATGGCAGCTATCAGGTTTTATTTAGACAGACAAGGTTCGCTGAATGACACCTGTAAGAAATTCAAGATTCTTGATTCAAAAGAACTACGCGACTGGATAAAGCGGTATAATAGTCATGATCTGAAAGCTTCACCAGGGGGGAAAGTCAAAATGGTTATGACAAAAGGACGAAAGACCACGCTTAAGGAACGCATCGATATCGTCACAGATTGTATCGGAAATGGACTGACCTATGCAGATGCGGCAGAAAAATACAGCGTGTCCTATCAGCAAGTGTACAATTGGGTCAAAAAGTACAAGGCGAATGGACCTGATGGGCTTGCAGATAAACGTGGTCGCACAAAACCCGAAGAAGAACTTACCGAAGTAGAAAAGCTCAAAGCCGAAAACAAATTGCTGAAAGCGCAGCTTAAGCGTAAGGAATTGGAGAATCTTTTCCTAAAAAAATTAGACGAAATAGAAAGGAGGCGGTCTTAGGGCGGGTAAGACAGGAACATACCTATCAGGCAATATTAGAGCTGTATGAAGAAGGTACAGCAAACATCCTGCAGCTTTGCGATGTTGCAGAGATACCAAGATCTTCATACTACAAATGGCTCAACAGGATACCTCCGGAAGACGAGAAACTCAACGAAGCCATAGCAGAGGCGATCAAAGCCATCCATGATGAATCCCCTGACAAAGGCTATCGCAGGATACGAGACGATCTGGCCAGAGATTACGGTTTTTATGTCAGCGATAACAGAGTCCTTCGTATCTGCAGATATCTTAACATCAAGTCTATGATCAAATATTCAAATGAGGGATGTACGATCAGCGACAAAGATCCACAGCACATCGCCGAAAATATCCTAAACAGAGAATTCCATGCAGAACGCCCAAACGAGAAGTGGCTGACAGATGTGACCGAATTCAAATACTATGTAGGGCTTGAGAAAAAGAGAGTGTATCTAAGTGCGATACTGGATCTGTATGACAGAAGGATCGTTGCTTATGTGATCGGGGACAGTAATAACATTCCATTGGTTCATGAGACTTTTGAGAAGGCTGTTGCTGTAAGTCCAAAGGCACATCCAATATTCCATAGTGACAGAGGTTTTCAGTACACAAGCAATGTGTTTCATCAAAAGCTTATTGATCATGGAATGACTCAAAGCATGTCAAGAGTCGGTAAATGTATAGACAACGGTCCGATGGAAGGATTCTGGGGCATCCTAAAAAGGGAACGATACTACAAACGCAGGTTCAACAGCAGGCAGGAAGTTGTTAACATGATCATTGAATATATTGATTACTACAATAACAAACGCTATCAGCGCAAACTCGGTGTGCTTACCCCGGCAGAAAAGCATACACAGTACATGATGGCTGCATAAAAAACTCCAGCCTCAAATCGAGACTGGAGATAAAAATTTCTCTTTTTTAATTGTCTACTTGACGAGAAGCAGTTCAAAAATGCCTCCGGTCTTTTTTTCGTATGATCTTTTATGAGAGCAGTGCTTCCGTGTAGCCCGCGGCCTGCATGTGCTCCAGCACGCGGCTGCCGAGGGTCTCGGAGTACCGGTAGTACCTCGGGAGCTGGCTCTCTTTGGAGAGGGAGTCCATCAGGTATTCCACGTTGGACATGGCCTCCTCAAGGGCTTTGCGCACGGCAGGGCTGTCTTCAGCAGATCCCGATTCCATGTCGAAGACGCTTAAGGCTCCGTCAAAGCCGGAGAGGGCAGTGCAGCGTCCTGTCGCGAACAGCTCCGCCATGAAGGTCACCGGTATGCGTCCCCGGTATTTTTCCGGAAGGACGCCTATTTCGTAATACTTCCTGACGGCCTCCTCCGCACGGAGCAGCACCTTGTCGTTGGTCTCTATGTCGCTTC
>CACZQU010000042.1 GCA_902783305.1 uncultured Lachnospiraceae bacterium
AGGTCAGGCGCTGGCACTGTCCTGATCCGTCCGGCTTTCCTGGACAGGGTGAATAAAGCCTGCCAGCTCGGGATTCTCTCTTTTCTCTTCCGTATAGTTCTCGTAAATCGGCTTTTTGTGGGTCTGATTCTCCCATACCTCCTCGGCGACCGGAGCCCAGTTCTGCGCATATCTGTCGCACTTGGCGCACAGATGCTCGACCTCCTCCGGAGACTCGATATTGGTCTGATGAGCATTGGTCGCTTTCACCATCGCGCGAAGCTGCTGCGGATTCTCCAGCATCGGGCAGGGGCGCAGATGATTGCGGTTAAAGGGCTGGCCTTCATGGTAAGCCTTGAATAGCGGACTCTGGAGGCATTCCAGAATCGATTTGTCATGAATATTGGAATCCGAAAAATGAATAAATACGCAAGGCTCCGCGTCACCGTTGGAATTGATATGGAAATAGTTTCTTCCTCCGGCAATGCATCCGCCTACATATTCTCCATCGTTCTGGAAATCCATCGGGAAAAATCCGAAGCCGCTCTCCTCCGAACGGACATAGCGGATTCTTTCGATCATTTTTTTCCGCTGCTCCACGGTGGGCATCAGTTCGGGAACCGCATTGTTTCCCACGGGCATCAGATGGAAATAAAAGCCGAACCGGGCATGCTTTTCCTCGAGAAGCCGGAAAAACTCATCGCTGGTCACCGCCTCGATATTATCCCTGGTGTAGCAGATCGAAGTGCCGAATACGATCCCGTATTTATTGAGCAGATCCATGGCTCTCATGACCGACGCATAATGTCCTTCTCCTCTTCTGGCGTCATTGGTCTCGGGAGTACCTTCGATAGAAAGCATAAAGAGGATATTTCCCAGCTCCAGACACTTCTGGCACATCGCGTCATCGATCAATGTTGAATTGGTATACAGGGCAAAAAAGCAGTCATAATGTTTTTCCGCCAGGCGGTAGATATCCTTCATCCGGATTGTCGGCTCCCCACCCGTCATCATATAAAGATGAGGGCCAAGCTCCTTGCCTTCGGAGACGATTTTGTCCATATCTTCAAAGGTGAGATTGCTCTTATGCCCGTAGGTCCCGGACCAGCATCCCACACAGTGCATGTTGCAGGCCATCGTCGGATCAAAAAGGATCAGCCAGGGGATATTGCAGTTATACTTCTCACGTGTTTTGCGGATCGTTCTTGTTCCCCGGAACATCGATTCATATCCCAGATTGAGCAGCATGGACTTAATATACCTTGGATCTGTCTCATCCAGAACCCGGTTCAGATAACGCATCCACCGGTTATCAGGATTCTGCACATATTTGCGGACTGCGTCCAGTTTATCCTTCGCGGAATCGCCATAGAAATTTGCAGCGAAGTCCACCATCTTCAGATAAGTTTTGGACCTGTCCTCGGTTTTATCCAGGTGTTTGATCAATCCGTCAATGATCAATGATGCTGCCTGCCGTTCGGCGGCGTGTGTCAGGTTTTGAATCGCAGTTGCCATCATTTTCTCCTTTTCATCCGATTCCTGAAACGGTCCGGGCATACATCCGGCCCTGGACGCTTCGAAAAAGCATTTCAAAGCATATCATGGTATCTTCCATATCATACGGCAATTATAACAGATTTTCAAGGAAAATCAATGGGCAGGTCTGGCAGCGGCCGGTACCCGTGCTATTCATACGGTTTACCCGTGAAGCCGCGCGCGGGGAAGGTTAGACCGTGAATAGTACCCGTGAATCGTAACCGGCAGCGAATTGCAAAAGACATAGCTTGAGAGACGCCTCTGTGATATAGTATAATAGAACCGAAAATGAATCGGTCAGCCAGAGGCTGAAAAGCAATGCTGTAAGTTTCATCAATCGAAATAGGAGGTGCCATTATGATACCATGCCCGGGATGCGGGGCTGGGATGCGGTTTGACATTGCCGGGCAACGGCTGAAATGTGACTATTGCGGCGAAACCGCCGGTATTGACGAGGTGAAGGCCGGTAAGCAGGCGCGGCGCAGCGACATGGATCTGACCGCCTTTGTCTGTCCACAATGCGCAGGGACGATTTACACCACCGGCAGCGAAGCGACATCCTTCTGCTTCTTCTGCGGAGCTTCCGTAGAGCTGGAGGGGCGCATGACCCGCGCCAAAAAGCCGACGCATATCATACCGTTCCAGAAAACCAAAGAGGAATGCAAAAAAATATACGCAGATCTCACCAGAAAGGCCTTCTTTACCCCCGGGGAGCTGAAGGATCCGGCATTTCTCGAAAGATTCCAGGGGATATACCTTCCGTTCTGGAATTACCGCTTTTCCCAGGTGGGTCAGGTTCATCTGACCGGAACCAGGGAGAAAGGGGATTATACGGAGCATATGAGCCTGTCCTGCAATCTGAACGGGGAATATGACGGGATTTCCTATGACGCCTCCTCAGCCTTTGACGATGAGCTTTGCCGCTGTATCACTCCTTATCAGGCAGATGCCCTGGAGGAATTTCACCCCGCCTATCTGAGCGGCTTCTATGCCGACCTGGCCGATGTGGACAGCAGTGTCTATCTTGAGGACGCGGAAACAGAGGTGAACCGGGAGACCGAAAAACAGATCCTGTCCAGCTTTTCGGGAACACATATCGAGTGGCCTTCGGACAAAAGCAGAGCGTATCATACCACCTTTGAGGGGGCGTCGGCGGCCATGTATCCGGTGTGGTTTCTGACCTGGAGAAAAGATAACCGGGTCGCATACGCCGTAGTCAACGGTGAAACCGGAAAGGTAGCTGCAGATCTCCCCATCGATGAAAAGCGCTTTTTCCTGGGAACGCTTCTCCTGGCGGTTCCGCTTTTCCTGCTTCTGGCCACGTTCCCTGTGATCACCGCGGAGCTGCTGATCGTGCTTGCCTCCATATTGTCTGTCGTAACCTTTGCTGTTTATTACGCAAGCAGCAAGGAGCTGGCTGCCAGGGAAACCAGGAAAAATGACAAAGGGTATCAGTATCGTCTCAAGAAGGTGCAGGAGGACGGAGGAATGATTCCGCCAAAGGCAGACTATGCAGGGCGCGGTCAGGTGCGTATGGGAATCGCCCCGGGAATTCTTCCCTTGATCGGCGCCGCCGCAGGGATGATCATCCGGATCTTAAATCCGGTTTCGGACTTTTTTTACTATGGCGGCACTCTCCTGATTCTCGTATTTGCTGCCGCATCCCTGCTGCGCCTGGTCAGCCGGTTCAATGAGCTGACCACCCGGCCCATTCCGGAGTTTCACGACAGAGAAGGAGGCGATGAAAATGGCGGCTGAGACAGCCAGATATACCAACGGGCAGACCGGATATGAAGTGTTTATCTCCGACTGGCTGAATCTGCTTACCGCGCAGGAGGAAGAGGAGCTTCTTACCTATATGGTTCCCATTACGGAATACGGGAACGTGATCTTCGAAAGCCAGTCTCTTGTCTGGCAGACAGCGAAGCAGTATATCTCCGACCAGTATTCGAGATACTGGGATGAGAGTGCCTCCGTCCTGCTGATCGATATGGAGAACCGGGAAATAAACCTCTACAGCAGCGGAAAGATCAAAAGTATCGTGACTCCCTCCTATGCGAATTCCATTACGGACAATATTTATACCTATGCCAGCGATGGAGACTACTTCACCTGCGCGGCAAAAGCTTTTGAGCAGGAAGCCATCCTGCTGCAGGGCGGAAAAATCGCCCAGCCGATGAAATATATCAGCTGCGGCCTGATGGCGCTCATTCTGGCCCTGCTCATCAACTATTTTATTCTCCGCCACGCCGCGAAAAACGCGAGAGCCTCCTCCAGCGAGCTTATGCGTGCAGCGGCAGTATCCATGGCCGTAGGCGCCGTCGCCAGAAATGTTACCAAACGCGTACGGCACACCCACTCCGGCAGCCATGGCGGTGGCGGCTACCATCACAGCGGAGGTCACTCGGGGGGGCATTCCGGGGGAGGTTTCTCCGGCGGAAGTCATAAGTTTTAGATGTCAGGTGACAAGAGGGACGGTGACAATGGGGACGGTTCTCATTGTCATCAAAGATGTCAATGAGAACCGTCCCCATTGTCACCCTTGTCACCCCCCTTGTCCCCCCTTGTCACCACACAAAAAGAACCGGCGGGATTTACCCGCCGGTCCTTTTTTATCATTGAACCTGACTGCTGCCTGTTTTTTGTTTCCTGCCAGGCAGCGAAGTAATCATACTGCCGGATCGTTACTATGTCAGCAGCGCTGGGTCAGACAGTACAATTACGCATTCACTGCTGCCCTTTTCTTTTTGTTCTTCCCGTGTACGGCGCAAAGGATGATCTCCAGAAGCAGGAGCACGCCGGCAATTGCGCCATCCCCAATCAGGAACATCCTGGTCATGTTGTCCATGCCGCCCTTGGTATCCGTATTGGCATAGACGCCGGAGTTCGCCTGGGTGTACATGATGTCCTTGACCGCGCCCCGGAGAGCCTTGACCGTGGTGGCATTGGCCGGATCGACTTTGTTGGTGTTCGCGCGGCCGAAGCCCAGCATCAGATCGCCGCCGTTGCGGATGCAGGCGTCGGTGATCATATAGCCATAGGATCCGTCGTAGTCCGTCTCAACCATGCCGGCAAAGCCCCACTCATCGCGGAGAACCGCATTGAGCAGATTCGGGTTGGAGCAGCTCGGCTTCGTCCCGATCCAGTTGAAAGAGCTCATGACCGCGATGGAGGTTCCCTGGAATTTCTTCACAGCCATTTCGAAGGGCTTCAGGTAAATCTCACGGATCGTCTGCTCGTCCGCCCAGGTCATCAGGCAGGAGAGACGGTTGATTTCCTGGTCATTCAAAGCAAAATGCTTGATATACGGATAAACGCCGTTCTTCTGTGCGCCGTTGATCTCGGCCGCAGCCAGGAAGCCTGCCAGCACGCCGTCCTCCGAGAAGTACTCGAAGTTACGTCCGGCGAAGGCGCTTCTGTGGGTGTTCATGGCCGGGCCATACCAGCCAAAGTTATTTGCTTCGACATACTCCTTGCTCATGGCCTCGCCCATCTCCTCAAGGAGATCCTTGTTCCAGGTTTGAGCCATCAGGAGCTCTGCCGGGTAAGCGGTGCCATAGACGCCGGTAATGAAATTGCTCAGGCCTGCAGGGCCGTCACAGTCGGAGGTCGCAAGCTTTCCGACACTGTCCGCTGCCACTGTCTGCCATCCGCCGAGGTTGACGACATTGATCATCTCCTCTACCGTCATCTGGTCAATCAGCTTCTCCCAGTTCTCGTCGTCATAGGAGGCACCGCGCAGATCCGCCAGCTTCATTTCGCCGGCAGCGCCCTGGGTCGGCATCTCGTCTCCGTCGTTGGAGGGTCTGTAGGCAACGACAGTATTATTGGCGACAACCTGCTTCAGCTCCTCGGGAAGAGCAAAATACTCATCCGGAAGCGTGCCGCAGGCCTTTTCATAGTTCGCAAACTTGTCCGCTCTGGAAAGCTGGACGAAATCGCCTCTGGAATACTCCTGGAACTGGTTCACGGCCGGAGTCTTATCGCTGGATCTGCCGGCGCTGTAGTCCACATCCGCGTCTACCGTAAAGGTCTCGGAAACCACTTCATTGTGGGAGTCCGTGCGGACGGAGATGGCATAGTCACCGGCTTCAAGAATATATCCGCCGCCGGCCACCTTCACGCCGTTTGAATCATAGGAAGCCAGATCTTCCTTCGGGATGGAGAAGGAAACCGTCTCGGAAGCGCCGGCATCCAGGAGGGATG
The DNA here is from genome assembly GCA_902783305.1 of uncultured Lachnospiraceae bacterium. Taxonomy (GTDB): domain Bacteria; phylum Bacillota; class Clostridia; order Lachnospirales; family Lachnospiraceae; genus Blautia_A. The sequence continues at coordinate 5,722 of CACZQU010000042.1, forward strand.
TCTTGGCAAAATCCACAAGATTTACGGAAGCCTTCTCAATGCCTCCGTTGGTATAAGGCGGGGTAAAGTAGATTTCCACGACGTCCTTGCCGGCTTTGTCGCCGGTATTGGTCACCTTCACGTCAAGGGTCACTTCATCGCCGTCCGCGCTGAAGTTTTCAATCGCTTTGTCAAATGTCGTATAGCTCAGGCCGTAGCCGAAGGGATACTGCACAACATCTTCATATTTGATCAGGCCTTCTTCCGCAGCGGTTTCATAGAACTTATAGCCCACATAGATTCCCTCGACATACGCCGTAAACGAAATATTTCCGATCGCCGCGTTGTCATACTGAACCAGAAGGGCATTCAGGTCATCTACGTTATTGTAGCGGAGGTTTCCGATGCTGTTAAAGTACGGTGTCGCGGTCAGATCCTTGACAAAGGTATCCGCGGTACGTCCGCTGGGGTTCACGGATCCGTTCAGGATTTCGCCCAGAGCGGAGAAGCCGGTATTACCTGCGCCGGGAGCGAGCAGGACAGCACCGATCTGCTC
>CACZQU010000043.1 GCA_902783305.1 uncultured Lachnospiraceae bacterium
AATGATGCCCTCTCTTTGCTTACCGTCAAGAAAAAGACCCTGGAGAGCATCAATGGCCAGGTCAGCTTCTATATTTTCGCGCAGCCCGGAATCGCGGCAGAGGTGACAGAGCAGATGTACAGCCTCATCAGTGAAGACAAGCTGCCAGGCTTTTATATCTCCGTAATTCCATATATTACGAACGCGATCTATAAAGTGCTGACGGAGAACCCCCTCCACGCCTGTCTGGACGCAGCGGAAAAGGAAGAGGATCTTACGGTGGCTGTCATCGGAAGCGGCGTCTGGGCAGAAGAATTCATCCGCACCTGTTACTGGGCCGGCCAGTATCCGGGGAAGTCTCTCCGGATCGTTTCCTTCAGCAAGGACGCTCCCGCGATGGAGGACCGGATTCACACGATGATCCCGGAATGGAATGCCAAAGGGAAAGACTTTACGTACTGCGATTTCAGTTTCCACCCGTTTCTCCAGGACTCAAAAGCCTTTCAGAAGGAAATTGCCGGATGCAGGATCTGGTTTGTTGCTCTTGACGACGTAAAAGCAAATATCTCCTCCGCAGAAGCTCTCACCAGAAGGCTGAATTCCGCCCATCTGCTGGATGGCCGTAACGGCACGGTTCTTTGCCAGATTGACGATGATGCCATGATGTCCATGGTAAACCAGATACCGGATGAAGGCCTGCCGTTTGTGATGAAGGGCTTTGGCAGTATTAAGGATCAATATGCCCCCTCCTTCGCAGAGGATGATCAGGTGTCCTTCGGCTGGATGACCACCGGAAACTGGGCGCAGTATTTCAGTCAGCAGGAAGGCTACGTGGATTCGGATTACCGGAATCGTTCCTCCAAAGCCGCTGCCCTGCATCTTCCGGCAAAAATGTACGCGGCAGGTCTGTATCAGGGTTCCGCAAGAGAAAAGGATACCTATAAGCAGGAGCTGCTCGGCGCGTTTACCCGGTATCTGACACAGGGTGAGAGCCGCAGGACGAATTCTCTTCAGCTCTCGGCGCTGGAGCACCGGCGCTGGTGTGCCTACATCCGGTCAGATGGATTTGTCAGAGCATCTGTTGAAGACTGGATGAATTACTACCAGAGAAAAGACGAAGAGGGAACGCCCGTCCCGATAGACACAAAGAACGCAAAGAGCGGGCTTCACACCTGCCTTCTGGAGCGCAGCCTTGAAGATCACGATATTTCCCCCTTCCTTCTTGAGCAGGAGGATCTGGAGAGCAGAAACTGGAGAAAAATCCGCAGACAGCACCGCAAAGCCAGAACAGCCATGGAGGAAGGAACCCTGGATGAATTTGATGTCGCGGAAATCTGTCTGTACAATATGGGAAGAAAAAGAGCCGATCTGCTCAGGCAGTATGACCTCATCTCGGTCAATTCTCTGGTCAGCTGCTATGTCGTCTATGACGCGGTAAAACAGATTCTCTCCTGTGTCTGCGGAAAAGAAGTGCGTTACAGTGATCCTCTGCAGCGTTATATCGGTTTTGGCTGCACGACGAAATGGCTGGAGAGCGCAGTGATCCAGAGACTTCGCAATACTGACGCACAAGCCTTCTCCTCCCCGGAAGCAGAAGAAATCCTGAGCCGGATTGCCGCCAATGCAAAGGAATTTGAGAAAAACCGGAAAAATCCCGGGATCAGTCTTTCAAAAATGAGTGTCGGAGAATTCGCAAAGATTCTTTCCAGTGAAATCATCTGATTTCCGGTGACAGAACAAGGGGGATGGCTGCGTGACCGATGTCAGTCACGCAGCCATCCCCCTGTTTCAATGAACCATTTCCGGTTTTGTCTCCGGATCAGGTTCTCCTGTCATGTCAATAATATTCCGTTTCGATCACATCTCTCAGAATATAATGGAAAGTGGGCATCGACGAATGATCGTTCTCCTTGTAGCCTGCATTCAGATCATATTGATCCTCCGTATCTCTTGGATCGATTCCGATGTAATCCCCTTTGAAAACCTCAACAGAATTCCGTTTCAAAGCGGAAATCGTCTCATCGATTTTCGCCTGGGTACCGTTTACGGCGATCAGAGGATTGAGATCCACCATCTCAATCCATCCATGTTCAAAGCCGCCGCTGATGTCGGTTCCGTGAATTGTTCCCTGAACCACTTCTTCAATCCTTTTCCCTTCCATAACCGCCTGCGACGCCTGGGTAATATAAGGAATCCAGTTGATCTTGGCACCGATCAGGGATGTGGTAGGGGCAACATCGATCATGCTGTCATTGTAACCGACGAAGAATACTCTGCTGCTGCCGGCCGCAGCCGCTTCCTCACATGCTGCTGCCGCAGCTGAGGTATCCGTGAAATGGGAGAGAATGGTACACCCCTCCCGGATCAGTTTCCTGGCACATTCCTTTTCCGCGCTGTAGCTGCTCCAGGCATTTGTATAGATCACCTTCATCCTGGCTTCCGGGACAACCGAGCGGATTCCCAGCAGGAATGCCGTATACCCTGAGATAACCTCCTGCCGCTCAAAAGGCGCGATAAATCCAACCAGGGCGTCGTCCCCTGAAAGATAATAGTTCCCGATCATATTCTTCAGCTTGTAACCGGCAACGACACCACTGACGAATTCTCCCTGCCAGGCCAGTCCGTTGAACGTATGATAATTGGAGGGAAGATCGATTCCTGAGGGATCAAAGCAGGTCACCTGGCAGAATTCCGTCTCCGGATAGCTTCTTGCAAGCTCGGGGAGCAAGGAGCTGTGTCCGTTATAAAACAGGATTCTGCATCCTTTCTTCACCAGCTCCGTCACCGGCTCCTTTACCTCACTGTCTAATATGTTTCTCCTGACCATCACCTGAACCCGTTTCCCGTAGATTTCCTCCAGGGCGGTCCGGGCAACGGTAAAATTGTAGGTATAGGGTCCGCTTTCATCACTCTCGCAGATCAGTCCTACCTTCAGAAGCTCATCCTCCCGCGAAAAATCCCAGATCCGGTTTCTCCATGCGAAAAAAACCGTAACAACGAGGCAAGTCAGAAACGTAGATAGGTATAATCTTTTCATTGGTTTTCCTCCTGCCTGGGTTCCGGCTCTTTGTAGAGTTTGTGCAGATCAATGACCCCGTCGTCGATCAGCTTCAGAAGGATATCCGTAATCTTCGGGTCAAACTGAGTTCCGCGGCCTTTCCTCATTTCCTCCAGAACATAATCAAAATCCATCTGATGACGGTAGACACGATTGCTGGTCATGGCGTCAAAGGCATCGGCTACGGCGATAATCCTGCCAAACAGCGGGATCTCCTCTCCCTTCAGTCCCTCGGGATATCCTTTTCCGTCATATCGCTCATGATGGTAGAGAACCCCCTGCAAAGCATGCTCTATGAGGGTAAACCCCTTCAGGATCTCTCCTCCCCGCACAACATGGGATTTCATCACCGTATACTCATCGTTGGTCAGCCGTGAGGGTTTATTCAGAATGTCGTCCGGGATTCCGATTTTTCCGATATCATGCATCTGGGCAGCCTGACGGATATTATCACACTCCTTTTTGTTTAATCCCAGTTCCCTGGCAATCAATACGGAATACTCCGAAACCCTCTGCGAGTGCTGGCTGGTTCTCTCGTCCTTCGCATCCACCGCTTTCGCGATGGCAAAAATCGTTTCATTTCCCATCTTTATCTGCCGACGGGTCAGTTCAAGCTGGCGGCGCTGAAGCTCCAGCGTCTTTTGCATATGATTCAGGACGATAAACCAGGTGACCCATGCCACTGCCGCCATAGTTACGATCACGACATAGGCACGGAACCATTGGTTGTCATAGATCTCCCTTGCCTTTTCCAGCCGGTATACTCTCTCCTCAAGCAGAGTTTCTTTGTCGAGATCGAAAACACCCAGGTGCAGCGTATAGCTTCCCATTGGCAGATTGGTATAGACTATATTCCCGAGGCTGCTCTGAGGCAGTACCTTCCATTCGGAGTCATATCCTTCCAGATAATATCCGGCATAGGGATCCTCGATGGTATAATTGATGATTTCCGGAACCAGTTCAATTTTGGAGGTTCCCCGGCTGACCTGAACAGGACGGTTTTTCTCGATCCTGTGCGGTACGCCATCCAGCAGATAAGACGTCAGAGACATCAGGAAGGACCGGCCGGAAAGATGCTGATTGACCGTATCCACGATGAAAACACCGGTATCACAGGGAAGATACAGGTTTCCCTTTCCGTCATAGTAATTCCAGGAATTGGCCGTAAGAGCTGCTCCAAGACCTTTGCGGGCATCCAGAAGATCATAGCTGAATTCCTCACTGCCGGAAAGCAGGCTTTCGCGGTTTACCACATAAATCCCAGCACTGCTCATCACATAAAGCGTATGGGAGTCCTTGAACCAGACGTCATAATTATTAAAATATGGAAAGATATCCAAGGTCCGGATCAGACCGGCTTCATCCATATAACACAGACCATTGCTCGTCACGATGAACAGACCGCCTGCCTTCTCATCCGGAACGGTTCTGAGAATAACATCCGAGCTCAGGCCGTCATGCCTTGTCAGCATGTACTCCAGCTCCCGATCCCGGATTACCGCTATTCCGTCACCATCCGTGCCGGCTATGATCCGCCCGTCAGGCATCTCGGTTATGGTCAGTATCATGGAATGAATGCCTTCCGGAGAATACCCGATCATTTTTTCGGCCTTCTGATTCCGGATAAAGCAAAGGCCCAGGTCTCCTCCGGTGATCATCGAGCCGTCCTCCAGCTGCGTGACAACCCTCGCCCGGTCAAAGCAGCCGTTTTCCTTGTCGTATCTATGGATGGTTCCCTCAGGAAGCACCTCCCAGAGTCCTTCCCCATAGGTACAGATCCAGAGATTCTCTTCGGTATCGGTATACAGGCACCGGATCCGTACTCCTCTAAGGAGTTCGGAGAGTTCATTGGACACGCTTACGCGGCAGGATTCATCCACCACATCCAGCCCTTTGTCTGTTCCAAAATAATAATTTCCCTGCCACCAGGTTACGGCATTAACGACACGGTTTTCCAGGCCAACCGTTCCATATACATCCTTAAAAGCAGAACGGGACATGCGAAGAAGTCCCAGCCTGGACGAAGTGAACCACAGATTCCCCTGATAATCCATCAGCATATTATCGATCGAATTATTAAAACCATGGATCTGGATGAGTTCAAAGGAAAGATCCTCCGACAGACAGCCGATCCCATCTTCCGCCGTCACAAAGATATCCCCATTCTCCAGCAGGGTAAAATGATTGAGATTGTTCAGTCCTTCGCAGGCAATTACCGCGGACTGGTGAAAATAGCCTTCTGCAATATCAAATAAATAAATACTGTTTTCTGATGTCCCGGCCATCAGCTGCCCCTTTGCGTCAAAACCGCAGGCGTTAAAAATCCCTTCTTCGGCCGGAAGCTGCATGGAACACCGGATCAGGCCCTTTTCCAGCAGAAAGAGCCTTCCGTCCTGCGTCACACA
>CACZQU010000044.1 GCA_902783305.1 uncultured Lachnospiraceae bacterium
CGAACGAAGACTTTCGGCGTTAATAACATCCATGGCGAAGTTTTCGAGAACAAGCATGTCCTGCGTTCTGACAGACGCATCACGGTAAGCTCTTTGTTCTTCATCCGCAAAGACACGTCTTTATAATAATTCTAGAACTTATCCCCGTCGGTCGAGTAGTTAGTATGGAACATCCGGTTGTAATCGGAAATTGCACCGTCAAGAAAATCACGGGAGGACTTGTCGAGCGCGGAGGTGTCCTCAGAGTTTTCCTCGCCGAGAAGGCCGCCTTCCTCGTCGTCAGCCTCGTTTGCCGCGTAGCTGTAAATGGTGGCGATTTTCAGCGCCTTGGCTGGGTCGGCTGCCATCTGTTTTTTGAATTCCTCATAATACAGCTTAGAAAACTGTATGAACCACGAATCGCTGACTTTCCCCGAAACGTTGTCCTCATTACTCCGGCACAATTTCGCAAATGTGCTCTGTCAAACCATCGCAAAACACTCCGCCAAAATACCGCAAATCACTCCGCCGAAATACCGCAGATTACTTCGTCAAAATGGCACAAATCACTTCAAATCCCTTTACAAGTGGCAAAAGATCTCTAGGTGGTGAGAGTTTTTTGTGTGCGTACAAAGAGGCTCTGAGCAAAAATCGCGAATCTAAAGAAAAATAGCTTTAAGGTATTGACAGACGGGGTTTTCTGTGGCATACTGTTAGCAAGTTAGCGAACAAGCGTACAAACTGACAAGAAACAGGAGGAAGAAAAAATGACATTTGGCGAATTTATCAAGGAGAAAAGGATTTCAAAGGGTATTAACCTGAGGAAGCTTGCCGAACTCGTAAATATTGCCCCAGCGTATTTAAGCGATATAGAAAAAGGCAAGAGAAACTCTCCATCTACTGAAAAGATGGATAGAATTGCAGAAGTCCTTGAACTAACTGATGAAGAAATAATTGAGATGAGGGACCTGGCAGCAAACGATAGACCAAACAGTGTTGCTCCGGACATTTCCGAATACGTTACCCATCATGAGTCAGTAAGAGTTGCTTTGAGAAAAGCACGCGAACTGAATCTTTCCAATCAGGACTGGATCAAGATAATTGAAGAGATGGAGAAAAAGAGTGAAAGCAAATGATATACACGCGTGAGTACTTAGAAAACCTTGCCGACAGCATCAACAGACAGTATTTTCCGGAAAGACTCTCATCTCCTTCTGTTCTTGATGGTTATGACCTTCTTGAGGCATTGGGTTGTTCTTATGAATGGAAATACATTTCTCCGGATGACACTATTATGGGCATTACGTTCTTTGACGATGGCTATTGGCATATCTGGCCTAAAGGAACCTATTCTGAGGGGGACAAACCGTCAATCGAAATATTCCCCAAAGGTAGCATAATTATCAACCAACGTGTTCTTGATTCAAAGAGGAAAGGCTCAGACTGCAGCGAAAGATTCATTGTCACTCACGAAGCTGCACACTGGATAAAAGATAGGGAGTATTTTGAATCTCATCCCGATAGCATGTTGCAGACGTGCTATAAAAATGATTTCGAAAAAACATTCTGGAGCAGCAGTATGACGGAGCTTGAGATTATTGAGCGTCAAGCAAACTATCTCGGGGCAGCAATCCACATGCCTAGAGACGTTATTACTGATGCCTTCTTCAAAGCAGGACGATACAAACATAGGCCAACGGGACCAATAGAGTTCAAGGGGTATATGCGGAAATGGATTGCAGAAATAGCCCCTCAATTCGGAATGAATTTCAATCCTGTAAAATACCGGCTGAAAGACTTGAATATCATTTTTGATCCAGAGTAAGATATACTTCCAGTGTCTTACTGTGTTTCGCATTCTTTGAAAGCAATCGAACCGAATGCTGCTTATCGCGAAGGAATGGATGTAATCACAAGTTTCAAGATCTATAACGACAGCGATATCGTCCTTCTGCATACATGTTTTTAGAAAAGCCATTACGGATATCGGAGAGCCGAAATATATACGGTTTCTGATAAAAGACGAAGGTCCGTCAATAATTATGGAAGCGTACGATAAAAAGGATTTCAGATCACACCGCGTCACACCGAAAAGAGGCAGCGGAGGGATGGAAATAAACAGTTATTCTCTGTGTACGCTGCTGAGAAAACGGCTCGGCTGGGAAGAAGGCAAATCATATCGTGTTCCCGGAAAGACTTACCCTGCTCAGCACCTGGCTGTATTCGATCTAACTGCGGCGGAACAGATTCAAACGCCCGCTGATCAGTAACTAAGCGGATCATACATTATCAGCTTTTTTCAGCAGGCCCATTATCTTTTCATGTCAGAAGGAGATGATACAAATGTACGCACCTCAGATTGCCAGTTTTAAGTATCACTACCACAGAG
>CACZQU010000045.1 GCA_902783305.1 uncultured Lachnospiraceae bacterium
GATCCAGACGGTAAAGCATGATAAAACCGATTCCCAGCAGCATGCAGGTATTGTTCAGCAGCATTCTGGAGGCCTGGGGGTATACATTCCTGACGAAGATCTGAAACAGCAGGAAATACACCATAGTCGAGAGATAAAAAAACACCGCCGAAAAATTCCAGGTCTCAAGATAGATCACGACAAAGGCCAGCGTGTCGATCAGGAAAAAAAGCACCAGCTGGCTTCTCAGATGAGCCGTAAGATGAACCCTCCGGTCCGGCCGGTCGTGAATCCTTACCATATAAACATAATGAAACGTATACAGCACCATCAAAGTAAGGATAATATATTTGGAAAGCTCCACAATGATATTCACCAAGACGGCTCACCTCCTCCCTGCACACACTTTTCCGATGGCTGACGTACTGACATTCTTCGGGACGCCATTCTTTGTTTCCTTCTCCCCGATAACCCCGGGGGCTGACGGAATCTGCGCAAAACGCCTGTCCATCCGATCCCCGCTTCGCCGCCTCGTCTCACACAGATCTGTGATCCGTCAGCCGGCAGCAGTCCGTCCGGGAAGGAAAACCCGGCGAAAGCCCGTTTCCCGCTGTTTCTGCCTGGCTGTTACCGTACCCCTCTGTGAAAATGCCCTTTCGTCATCATCGGCAGCTTCCCGTCTCCTTCCAGGAAACGGCGGCTGTCCTCATCATGAGCATAGACCCTGCAGAAGGCTTCCAGAATCCGCCGGACCTGATCCGCGTTTTCCAGGGTAAAGTTCAGACGCCACGACGCCATTTCCAGCTTTTGTACTTCTTTGTTTTCGCCCAGCAGGCCAAAAGGCAGACTATTATAGATCATATTATAGCAGGGAATTTCTTCCTTTGTATTACCTGATTTCCACGGACTGCAGCAGCATTGAACCGGAAACACATTACCGTAGCGGTCCTTAAACGCCGCTGAAGCATTGGCCTTGTCGCACCCTGCCAGATCCTGCCGCACGCACTGGGCGCTGACCATGACAGGAAGATAACCATAGATCAGCATTTCGGTCCGGTGGTTATTCCGGTGGGAAAGCTCCCCGGCATTCAGCTCCAGCGGGGCGGTGATCCGCATGACCGAATAGTCGTCAAAAAAACCGGCAGCCTGATCGTTCCAGGTATAGAGGGAATGGTCCAGGACGGACAGGCCGGCATAACCAAGCCGGCGCATAAGCGCAAAGCCTTCCAGATTGTGGACAAGAATGCACGAAAGGCCCTGTTTCGTCAACGTATCCAGCCTTTCGGGAAGATCGGAGGGCATCCTCCCTCTGACCATCCAGGGAAGAGACAGCCCAATCTCAGGGATCTCCCACGACGTCCTGTACCTCCGGCGCCTCTCCGCATGGAATTCCCTCTCCTTCAGTGCCTTCCGGACCCATTCCATGGGAAGATAAACCCCTTTCACGTCCGGATGTCCCAGTGCCAGCTCCGCAGCCTCCCAGGTTTCGCAGGATACATAAATCGGAGAACCGGAGGGCAAAGGCGCACAAGGCACGGGCGGAAGTCCCGAAAACAGCGCCGGCTCCCTGCGGTACGGCCGGCACAGCTCCTCCCGAAGAGACAGCAAAGCTTTTCTCCGCAGGTCATTCAGGGCTTTGACGGGAACAAAAAGCTTCTCCTCCATCTGAAGCTCCAGTTTTTCCCATTCAAATTCCGTATCTCCTGTTTTTTTCAGCTGGCGAAGCACCGTGTCCTTTGAGAGCGGCTGATTCTTTGCCTGCATGGGAGCATCCCCATACTCCACACACGTCTTCTCCCCGGCGGAGACGGAAAGCTCCATGGGCGCACCCTCCTTCAGGAGTACGCTCCCTCTGATTTTTCTTACCGCCCTGGGAAGATCTCCTTCCTCCCGCATCTCTTTTTTTGCCGTGCTTCTCAAATCGATCATTTCCCGGGAATTATGCCGGGTATAATATCCCGTTCCGGATCCGCCCCTGCTGAAAAGGCCCAGCAGCGCTTCCCGGTCTGCAGGGTCCACCTGATAAGCCTCCTCTCCCTCCCTTGAGAGCCGGTCAAGATATTTCCGGTATATGGCCGTCACACCGGCGGTGTACGCCGGCTGTTTCATTCGTCCTTCAATCTTGAACGAGGAAATGCCTGCCCGGATCAGGTCCGGAAGGATATCCACAGCGCATAAATCCTTCATGCTGATCAGATTGCAGGCCTTTGCCTCGCTTCCTCCGGAAATCCCGCGGTACGCCAGCCTGCACGGCTGGGCGCAGCGTCCCCGGTTGCCGCTTCTTCCTCCGATCAGGCTGCTCATCAGACACATCCCGGAAAAGCTGTAGCACATCGCGCCATGGATAAAGGTTTCGATTTCCAGGGAGGACACATCATGCATATGCCGGATCTCCTCCAGGGTCAGCTCCCGCGCCGGCACGACCCGGCAAAAGCCCAGTTCCTCAAGAAAAGCCATCCCCTCCGGTCCTGTCACCGCCATCTGGGTGCTGGCGTGCAGCGGCAGATCCGGGAAGGCCGATTTCAGAGCTCTGACGACGCCGAAGTCCTGTACGAGAACGGCATCCACCCCCTGCCGGACAAAGGGAGTCAGATAAGAAATGAGCTCTGATTCCAGTTCACGGTTTTTGAGCAGGGTATTGACCGTCAGATACAGCTTTTTTCCATGGATATGGCACAGATCAATCGCCCGGAGCAATTCCTCCTCGTCGAAATTTCTGGCATATGCCCTTGCCCCAAAAACAGAGCCTCCCAGATACACCGCATCCGCTCCCGCGCCAAGAGCTGCTTCAAGCCCCTCGAAGGATCCTGCCGGAGCGAGGAGCTCCGGCAGGAATTCGGTCATCGTGGTATTTGTCCTCATGGTTATCTTTCTCCTTACTCCCTGATCTCATCCGCGCGAATCCGTGTTCCTCTCACGCAAGACGGGGATCGCCGCAGCAATCCCCGTTCCCGTTTCCTTTTTGAAAAACTGATAGCAGCCGTGTATACGCCAGACTCCTTTGTCCGGCACGGCATCCGCAAACCGGTTATTGAAATCCGCCCTTGAGCCCTGTCAGGGAAGACAATTGTCTTTCCAGCTCCTGTATCCGCCCCTCCAGAGCCTGCTTCTGCTCCTCCGCGTCCTGTGCGGCTTTCTGGGCGTCATCCAGCTTCATCCTCACATCAATCAGTTCATGCTTCAGATCATACATTTCCTGATCCTTATGCTGCAGATCCGATTCATAAATCTCGGCCTGTTTTTTTGCCTTGAAATAATCATCCGAAATATTGAGGCTCAGCAGATTGTGCTTCGTCTCCATCGGCAGGCGGCTGTAACCGGGCAGCTCGCTCAGTTCATCGATTTTCCGATTCATATAGGAGGCGACAGTGTGGAGATATTCTTCCGACTCGTAACCACTCAGTGTAACAACCTTTCCTCCAATGACTACCTGTGTCTTGTTCTTCGCTGCCATATCGTTACTCTCCTGTATCATCATTATCGTTGTATCGAAAAAAGCCGCAATTCCGTCATGCCTCCACCTGCTGCAGGACATAGGCAAAAAGGCTTTTGTATTCTCTGATGCTAGTAGTATAAACGATTTTCAGCAAAATGTATAGTTTTTTTTAGTCAGGACGCGCATATCCGAGATGACGGTATGCCAGACCGGTCGCGACCCTACCCCGGGGGGTACGGCTGATCAGACCGTTCATCAGCAGATAAGGCTCATAGACATCCTCCAGTGTCCCGGCATCCTCTCCGATCGATGCCGCCAGGGTGTCCAGGCCGACGGGACCGCCGTCAAACTGCTCTATCATGGTCTTCAGGATACTCCGGTCCAGCTTATCCAGACCGAACTGATCCACCTCCATGATGTCCAGGGCAAAGCGGGCGGCTTCGGCGGTGATTTTTCCGTCGTATTTGATCTGGGCAAAATCCCTGACCCTTTTGAGCAGCCGGTTCGCCAGGCGGGGTGTCCCGCGGGAGCGCCTGGCAATCTCCGTCGCGCCCTTCTGGTCGATTTCTACTCCCATTACCTCCGCTGACCGGAGAATGATCGTATAAAGCTCCTGTTGATTGTAAAACTCCAGGCGGTTGACTACGCCAAACCGGTCCCGGAGAGGGGCGGTCAGCAGCCCTGCCCGTGTAGTCGCGCCAACCAGGGTAAACCTGGGCAGGTTCAGGCGGATCGATCTGGCGGAGGCACCCTTTCCGATCATAATGTCAATGGCATAATCCTCCATCGCCGGATAAAGCACTTCTTCGACCTGGCGGTTAAGGCGGTGTATCTCGTCGACAAAAAGGACATCCCCCTCCTGAAGGTTATTCAGGATTGCCGCCATTTCACCAGGCTTTTCGATCGCCGGCCCGCTGGTCACCTTGAGATTCGTTCCCATTTCGTTGGCAATAATCCCGGAAAGCGTTGTCTTTCCCAGTCCGGGAGGACCGTAAAAAAGAACATGATCCAGGACGTCCCCTCTTTGCTTTGCCGCTTCAATATATATTTTAAGATTCTGCTTGGCCTTTTCCTGGCCGATATATTCATCCAGGGTCTTTGGCCTCAGGCTCCCCTCCATCACGATATCTTCCGGAGTCACTTCCGTTGTGATCATGCGCTTTTCCATGAAAAACCTCTCATCAGATGCTGGTATTGTTCTGTCTTATCGTAAAACCGTAAAGCCGCGCGCGGGGAAGGTCAGACCGTGAATCGTAAGGTCTGCTCGTTTCTTCGCCGCTGCTGAATTTTCTATATTCGCTATGCTGCTGTTCATCTATCGTAAACGGTATTGAAAATTTTACTTTGATCCTCTCTGAAGACAGACTTCTCCGAAAACAGAGGAACATCAAAGGAAAGATATTTCCTGTGTTTACGCTGAAGCCGCATGGCCTTACCGCTGCACAGCTTTTATCCAAAAAATTTCAGAGCCGCCTTCAGGATTTCTTCCGTACTCATCGCAGAAGCGTTTTCTACCCTGCTGACTGCCTTCGCAGCTTCGGTCTTTCCATATCCGAGAGCTGTCAGCGCCAGAACGGCTTCTTTTCTCTGATCCTCCAGATCGCCTGGAAGCTCCTCTTCCCCTGCAGACGGTTCCAGTCCGGACGGCAGGGTGTCCTCCAGATGAAATTTATCCTTCAGCTCCAGAATGATTTTCTGCGCGGTCTTTCTGCCGACACCAGGAGCAGCAAGAATTGCTTTTACATCATCGGACAGTACCGCAAACCGCAGATCATCCGGTGTGATGGCGCCGAGAATGCCGAGAGCCGCCTTCGGGCCGATTCCGTTTACGCCCAGGAGCAGGCGGAATACCTCGAGCTCATCCTTTGAGGGGAAGCCAAACAGCTGCATCGCATCCTCTCGAACCTGAAAATGGGTATGAATCTTCGTTTCCTTTCCGACCTGAAGGCGTGACATGGCGCTTCCCGTCATAAATATTTCATATCCGATTCCGCCCGCCTCGACAATGACGGAGTACTCTCCGATCCAGTCAATCCTCCCTTTGACAAAAGCTATCATCCACCGTCCTCCTGATATTCCCTGTCCATATGATGATATCCGATCCGTTGAAGCGCAGGATAAACGCATCAATTTGCAGGCATATGCCGCGCGTAGGGCGATGGCCCGAAATGACACGCTCTCGCTCGTCCTCAGCGTAGC
>CACZQU010000046.1 GCA_902783305.1 uncultured Lachnospiraceae bacterium
ACAGTTCTGCTCCGGCATATGTACGGGCAAGAATTGTCTTTTCGAGTCTGTGGGCAAAGGAGATCTGCCAGGAGCCTGTGATCGGGGAAGGATGGAGCTTTGACGGCACTTATTATCACTATGAAGAAGCGGTTGCGCCTTCTCACTCAGCCACACCTCTGTTCACCCATATCACTTTTCGGGAGGATGTCAGCAAAGAGCAGATTCAGGATTGCCTCCCCTTTGAGATTTTCATTTATGCAGAGGGCGTATGTGCCGGGGAAGCAGCGGCTCAGGAAGCCTGGAGCCGTGTGGAAGGAGGAAGCGGGACTTGAAAACAGCCGGAAAAATCATAGCTGGCTGCGCTGCGGGATTCCTGCTTTTATCTCCCTTGTGCAGCATCGCTTACCGGACAGATTTTGCATCCATCGAAAACCATTTTACCGTCCGGAGCATTCCCTCAGATTTGTCAGCAGTACTGAAGGAACCGTCATGGGAGCCGGAGAGAGGACTTGTGCTGGTTCCTGGGCGGATCGTGCCAAAGGATCCTCAGATAGAGAATCTGTCTGAAACCGATACCGATGAGCTTGCGGCGCTTTGCGTATCTTTTCGTTATACTGCGCAATGCCCTGACGAGGCTCTCAGAGGACAGGCTTTGTCTGCGCAGGATATGCATCTCCTGACCCGGATCCTGTCCGTAGATTATAACGCGGATCAGGAAAACCCGGAATGGATCCGGTTCGATGGAGAAACCGGAACGGATCCGGTTCAGCACTTTTACTACCGGCAATGTCTGAAAAGGAATGCGCCTGGCCTGGGGGAAGTGACCACTCCCGTGTTTACCGCGATCAGCATTGCTGACGATGCGGATAATGAGCAGATTGATTCGATTGATTCCATCGGTGGATTTGACCTTATTATAGAGGGATGCATCGTGGATGCGGGGGAAGGGACAGATCATATTGAAGCTGAAGAGGCTTATCGGAAGCATTTGTTTGTTTTTGGCGGACAGGAATCCTGACAGAATGATCCGCGGTATTATTGTTTACAGAAAGGAAAAGATATGATGAAGAAAAACCTGATTATTGCGGCTGCGGCGATTGCCGTTCTGGGAATGGTAACGGGACAGACGATTGCGTATTTTACAGCATCCCAGACAAAGACAAATACCTTTACCGTTGGGGACCTGGATATAGAGGAGAGCGAGCCCGCATGGGATGATGAAAACGACGGAAAAGATATGTATCCTGGGCTTACCTTATATAAGGATCCCACGGTAAAAAACGTTTCCACCGGTAATACGGGAGAGGAACCGGGCTACTTCAGGATGTTTATTGAAGTAAAGGACAAATCCGGTCAGAGAATCACGGACAGCAGCCGCCTGAACCTGATCCTTCAGACGATCCGGTTTGATTCGACATATGATTCTTCCCAGAAATCTTCTTCATTACTGAAGGAGGGAAAAGTCCCTGGTTATTCCCTGAATGATCTGAAGGACATTCCTATGTACAATAAAACGGATTTCGAGGAAGATGCTTCCCACTCGGCGAGCGGACTGTACTGTTTTAAATACAAGAACAACTTCTGCATAGGTGACGAGGCAATCCTGTTTACCAATATTGTTATTCCCACGGATTGGGGGAAAACAGAACTTTCGCGGCTGGGAGAATATCAGCTGGATGTTCGTGTAGAAGCGATCCAGAGCAAAGGCTTCAGCAGCCGTGAAGAAGCTCTTCTGGCTCTGGACAGGGAGATGGGCACGGAATAACGCGCCAGAAAGGCGGTCTGGCATAGAAAGATGAATCGAAAAGAACCTACGGATTCCAGACTCCGGCGAAAAGAGAGAGGAATGGGAATGCTTGCCGTTGTTGTCTGGCTGCTTCTTGCGGCAGCTGTGGCGGCTGGCTGGCAGACGGCAGGGCATGCGGTGAACATCCTCACAACACCAGGCTTCAGAACCGTCATCACAGAAGAATATGATCCTCCTGAAAGAGTGTTTCCTTCGGAGCAGATTACCAAAAAAGTATATGTAAAAAACACCGGCTCCCAAGATGCCGTCGTCAGGATCCGTCTGGAAAAACAATTCGGAGTCCTTGGGGAGGATGGAGTCTTCCGGGAAGAGGAATCCCTTGATCCTGGCCTGATCCGGATTCATTTCGACGACACGGGAACGTGGATCTTTAACGGTGGCTATTATTACTATACGGATGTGCTGAAGCCTGGACAGACCACCAGAGAACCGTTGATGAAATCGTTTACCCTGGAACAGACAATGTCGAACCTGTATCAGGGGTATGCCGGGAGAATTGAAGTCTTTATGGAAAGTGTCCAGGCGGAATCAAATGGTGTTGAAATCTGGGGATTGACGGCGAAGGATCTGGGGATCGCATACGAGAAGATGGTAAAGGACAGTATGACGGAGGTCGTATTTGACAGTCCGGAAAATGGCTTTATTTTTCAGGCAGAGAATACAGATTTGTTTGCTTCCTTCAAAAACCTGATGCCTGGCTGCATGAGGACACAGACGATCCGGATTCGAAATCAGTCGAACCAGCCGGTCAGAATCCGGCTGAGAGCGGAAAATGCGGAACAGGATACCATGAACCAGGAACAGAAGGAGCTTGTCGGGAAGCTTCTGACGGAGTATGCCCAGGTTGAGATTACCGAAGAGGGAAATGCTCTTTATAAAGGAAGCGTGGATGGAAACCTGTCAGGAAAAAAAGGTGAAGAAGGAATGGGATCATGGATTCTTCTTGGGAAATATGCTCCGGGAGAAGAAAAAGATCTGACCGTATCATTATCTGTTTCTCCGGAAATGGATAATTCCTTCAGCAAACTGCTGGGAAAAGTAAAGTGGGTCTTCCAGGCGGAGGACACATACTCCGACTATCCGTATACCGGCGACAGCTCGAAGACGGGTATCTGGATGGCGTTTATGATGGTGTGTGCGGTTTGTATTGCGGTATCCTTGTTCATCTTCAGGAGAAGACGAAAATGCGGCTCGCGATAAAAGCTGTCCGGTTTACCTCCCGGACTATTCTGAGCCTTCTCCTGTTCCTTTCACTCGTCCTTCTGCTTCCCGCCGCCGCAGGATACCGGCCTTATATCGTAACCTCCGGGAGCATGGAGCCGTCAATTCCGGCGGGATCTCTGATCTATGTGAAACCGACCGGGTTTGACCGGCTTAAGGAAGGTATGGTGATTACCTATGTCCTTCCTTCGGGCAGCCCTGTCATCACTCACCGGATTGTACGTACTGATCCGAAGAAAAACAGAGTGTTTACCAAAGGGGATGCAAATTCACAGGAGGATGCTTCACCAGTGTACGGGAAACAGGTGATAGGAAAAGCAGCCTGGTATATCCCCGTAATCGGTTTTTTTCTGCTGACGGCAGGAAACAGGAGAGGAAAGAGACTGGTTCTGATCTGGTGTTTACTGTTCCTGATCACTGCCCGGAGAAAAAGCCGGGTACTGTCTCGAAGCAGTGAAACGGTGAATGACGGAACCGGAAGCTGACCGGGTTTTGAGAGCGATAAACATAGGTTTACACAGGAGAGGAAGAGAATATGAAGTGGGGAAAAGCAGGATACTATTGCCTGACAGCAGTGTTTCTTCTGGGAAATCCGTTCATGCCGCGGGCTGAGGAACCGGAGAGTTATACGGTTCACAGCACACAACCCGGACTTCTTTGCAATCATTTTACCTTCGGAAAAATCGGAATTGAACTGAAGGAGCCGTCTTATCAGGAAGGACAGATTATCCTTCCGGGTGAGACAATCCGGAAAGATCCGGTTATCGTCAATACCGGAGAGATTGAAGTCTATGCTTTTCTGGAAATCCTTATTCCAATGGCAAAGATAAGGACCTCATCTTCCCCTTATACTACTCCTTCAGACCCAATGGAGTTGTTGAGCTTTTCCCTTAACGACATGTGGGAAGTAATACTGAGAGAGCAGGTCACATCTGAGGAAAGCGCCGTTACGCAGATGCGGTATGTTTTAGGCTGCAAAGAGGGTCTGAAAACAGGAGAACAGACTGCTCCGGCTTTTACACAGCTGACTGCTGCAGATTATCTGGAGGGAGAACTGGCTGACGGGGAAACCATAATCATTCCCGTGTCAGCACACGCTATTCAGGCTGAGGGACATGGGAGTTGTCAGGAGGCGTGGGAAAGGTACAGGGAAATCCAGGTTTGAAGGGCTTATGGAATGGCTGTGCACAACAGGTTTCTGCCGGCAGGACGAATCGGAGCTGAAAACAGTACCTGTTCAGCTGCGGATTTTGCGCAGTTACGGCGGCAGGAGCGGCCCATTGCTGCAGCTGTGGAGCTGTGCCTGCCGCTGCCCGTTGATTTTATTGTCAGTGCCTCGCAGCAGGTGCGAGGCACTGACTGACTTGCGTTTTTGATGAGGAGATGACAATTGAAAGGAAATGGAAAACCAATCAGGATGTTCCTGATCATTCTTACAGGGATTTTCACCTGTGTTGTGAACAGGGGCTGCGATTTTGATCCGTCTGTCCTCGCTGAAGAAGAGCTTTTTTATTCTGATGAGGAATTCATCCCGGTTTATCCGCAGGAAGGACAGGAGGAAATGTCTGCAGCTCCATTGACTTCGGAGGATCTCATACCACCTGAAGAGGGAAGAGAAACAGATTTTCCGGGGGTTCTTTCCTGGGATTCGGGAAATGATGAACCGATTTTCCGGGAACCGGAAGATGGTGATTCTTTGTCTTCCGTACCGGGAGATGGTGAAAATGTCCTTTCAGAACAGGGGGAGAATGAGAGCGCTTTACCGGTATGGGAAGAGAACCCTGCAGACTTGCCTGCTCCGGAGGAAGGAGATACGGGCTTGCCTGCCCCGGAGGAAGGAGATCCGGACTTTCCTGTCCCGGAGGAGGTTCTGAACCCGGGGGAAGGAGACCCGGGCTTTTCCGTTCCGGAGGAAGGTGACACGGAAGCTTCGGTTCCTGAGGTCATTGAACCTGTCTTTACGGATGCGGAATATCGTCATGAAGAGAATTCCAATCCGGCAGATGAAGAGACCGGTTCTCCGGTTCCGGAGGAATATGATTCTCTTGTGCCGGAACCGGAAGAGTCCGCTTTTCTTTCTCAGATGCCGGAGAATCAGATCCTTACACAAGCTTTACCTTCAGGACTGGAAAACACCATGAATCCCGCTTCTTCTGTCATCCCGGACAGTGCGTCTTTGCTGTCGGGACAGCCGGAAACGGACGGGCAGGAGGAAGCATGGGAAATCAGTCTGAATTATTTTGATTCGGATGTGGATAACGGAAACACCGTGCTGGATCCGCAGGTACCGATCGAATGGAACGCTGTGAGCACCGAGGAGAGAAGAACCCTTACCTTTCAGGTAAATTATAAAAACCGTAATGTACAAAAGAAATATCTCCCGGGAGAAGCCAGGATCTATATTCCCGACCTGGTCATGCTTTTCACTGACAATAAAGAAGACGTTTCCATGCATACAGTTATCGCAGCGGACCGGTACAGCGCTTCTCCCAAAACTCATACCTGGTCTTATAAAAGGGTTTATGATGAAGCTTCTTCCCAGTGGTTTTATCTGCTGACAAACAATGATACGATCGAGAGCATGACCAATTTTGAAGGCAGTATTCAGATCCAGTGGATCCTTGAGCCGTCTTACTGCAGTCAGGAGGCCTCTTTTTCTTTTCAGGTCTCCTTTGACCAGACCATCTATTCGCTTCCTGTCAGTTTTCATTTTACTTCCATAGAAAAAGCTTATACCGCACAGAAAACAGCTGAGAAGCTTATTTCTCTTGACGGAATTCCGGAAGGGGATTATATCTGGGTAAAATACAATTTTCGGGTGACTGCTCCGATGAATGGAGAAGGTGTCCGCTTCATCAATCCGGAGACAGCCTGGT
>CACZQU010000047.1 GCA_902783305.1 uncultured Lachnospiraceae bacterium
GGATACCGGACCTGGCACCATCCGTTCGTGTAAATCTCCAGGATTGTGCAAAGGTCTTCACCGCCCGAAATATACCCTGTGCTGCTGCCGCTTATCGCGCTGTAGGTAGTGACATGTCCTGTCGAAATCGTATAGGCGCTGATCGGAACAGGATACCGGGTGTCTCTGGATATGGTTTCTTCTTCATGCGGCTGCGAACCGTCGATCCAGCCCATTTTGTACCCGCCGCTGTCCAGCGGATAAATGACCTGAAGTCTCCCGCCGCTTTCCCCGACGACAGTGCACGCGTCTGCCGAGGTAATCTCCCCATAGGACTGGGACAGATCGCTTCGCCGGTATGTTGTCATCCTGCCGGAGGGTCGGTATCCATAATAGCTTCCCACCTCGTGAGAGCTGCTGATGAAGTCAGACAGATTCGCATAGGCTGTCTTGTAGCCTCCGGTATCTTTGGGATAAGTTACCTCTACCCTTCCATTGACGTATACCTTGGAAATCGTACATTCATCCGTACTGCCCGTGATATGACCGGATATCCCGGAGCCGCCGGCCGAGGTATAGGTGGTGACATTCCCCGTGCTGACAGGAAAGCATTTCAAGGGAACTTTAAAGTCGCGCAGATCCGGATCAGGAACCGGCGTACCGTGCATACTGATATGATAGGTAAGACCACTCAGACTGTAATTATAATCTCTTCGTTCCACCGTATGGCCGCAGATTCTGAACGTATTTCCGGAAACGTAGGAAACAATCATCACATGCCCGTATGTGCCGGAATCCCCCTTACACCAGACCGGATCTCCCGGTGACAGCTCGGAAACGGAGGAAGGCACTCCGCCCGGATATTTCAGTGTATCTTTCAGATACACTCTCAACGCGTTTGCCCCGACCCAGGCACTGGTATATGGCTTCCAGGTGTTGTCTGTCGGAAGGCCTCCGGCAAGAAGGCACTGGGACACAAAATTTGCACAGTCGCCTCCGCTCCCTGAAAAGTCCTTGTAAGCGCTGTTGCGAACCTTTTCATTGGTTTTGCTGTAAGTCAAAGCATATGACACAGCATCAGAAGGATTGTACGCTCTGACTCTCGCGGCTCCTGTGAGGATAAACAGCAGGATCACCGGGAGAACCGGAAGCCATCTTTTGGTTGATTTCATCTGTTCCCTTCCCCTTTCTTCATCTTTAACACCGTTACTGTTCAGCCTGCTTATGACAGATTCCGTTTCTGCGGTCCGGTTTCCGGGAATTCAGGTTTTATATTGTACCCTAATGCCTTTAAGGAACCGGAAATCCGGACATCTGCAGTTTCATCCTATTGCACGAGAAAAGCGAAGCCGTGAGACTTAGCGTAATCCTCCGCATAGCTTCCTCTCTCCCCGAGAATCGTAAATCCCTCCGGAATACCGGATAAGACGTCCGGTTCGATTATGGTCGTGGAAGCAGGGATCCTCATCGTTTTCAGCGTCAGGCAGTCCGCAAACGCCCTCTCCCCGATCTCCTTCATCCCGTCCGGCAGGACCACCTTCTGAAAGGCTCCTCCCATGAAAGCCTCTGCGTCAATCCGGGTAAGATCCGGCGGGAGGAATAAAACATTATTTTCCTCTTCCTGCAGATCAACGGAAACGGTCAGATCGGGAATCGCAGCCTCCTCCAGCGAAAACGTGAGGGCGTCTCCCTCCGATACCAGAAAAGTGACCTCTGTCTGCTGCGCGGCGGTGTTCTCTTTCATCGAAAAACATACTCTGGCCAGGATTCCGTTCAGGCCGGAGTCTTCCTCCTTCAGGCTGTCCGCCCAAAGAATGCAGCACATAGAGCCATCCGGATCCTTCGGTACCGTCATTCCGCGAAGACAGCTGCCATTCTCCACCGATTCCAGGCTGAGCACCTCCTCATCGGTCATGATCCACAACCGGATTGCCGTCAGATCATCTGCCTTCAGCAAAAGCGGAACCTCAAGAATTCCCTCTTGATCGAAGCGGACGGTGCCGTAAGACAGCCCGGCTGTGGATGTGGCATGAATGCTGCCGTCGGCAGCAGGATCTACGGCGTATGCATTACCTGTGGTTCCCGTTTCCGGGGCATATCCATTGCCTGCCCAGGTCATATCTGCGGTCTTCACATTCCCTGCCGCCGAAACACTGCCCAGGCCCGCGCTTACCCATCCGAGCTTCCAGCCCCCGCTGTCCAGCGGGTAAAGAATCTGCCAGGCGTCATCCGTATCGGTAACCAGGTAAGCGGTATCAGTCTGGTACACACTGCCCAGCTTCTCCGTCAGATCCTTCCTGCGGTACACCGTCTGGTCCTGGAAGAAATGGATTTCCGGCAGTTCTTCATCTCCTGCTGCCTCCATAAACACTTCCTGGCGGCAGTAAGCCTCCTTGTAACCGGCCGGGATGGGATAGCGCACACGGAGCCAGCCGTTCAGATAGATCCTCTCGATGGTACACAGATCCTCGCTCCCGTAGATCGTACCACCCTGTTCCCCGCCGATGTCCACATATACCGGGATATTCCCTGTCGATATCGGATAAGCCTGAATCTGGGAAAAAGCCGAGAACCTGCCGTCTGCCGTGTATATTCCATTGTCCGTTTCATAGTCTCCGGTAACCAGACGGTCCAGCGCGCTGACAAAGGTATTTTTGTCAAAAGAAGGATTTGCAAATTCCACCAGAAGAGCAAGCGCTCCCTGCTGATGCGCCCAGTAGGAAAAATATCCATGAGCATTGTCGCTGAATACCACCTTCTGAACCAGGCCTTCCTCCTCATAGAACACCTTTGCCAGTTCACTGTCCCCGATGGTACAGTTTTCCCATCCATGGCAGTCCAGTACGACATCCGGCCGATATGCCCATACCAGATCCCGAAGCGCACGGCTCTCCGAAGCCGAAAAGGCATATGGCGTATAATTCCGGGCGCTGGTGTAGGCATAATGCGCCGCGTCAAAATCCCGGTTCAGGTCAATACCATTAGCGTTGCACCGGCCAAAGCCGTCCTTCGTATATCCGTCCGCAAGGCCGTCCGGGTTGGCACAGGAAACTACCAGCAGGCGGCACCTGTGCATATCGTCCGCCTCCCGGAAATGGCTGATCACCAGCTCTGCCGTGTCTACCAGCACCTGAGCGTCATGGTCATACCAGTCCTCAAACCCATGGATGGCGAAATTCACCAGTATAGTTCTCTCAAACTCCGCCGGCTCAAGAACTGTACAGACCAGGTCCCTGCCAAGCTCTGATTTCCCATATACGATCTGTCTTACACTCGCCGCTCCCTCCCGGGGATCCGGTGTGGGAGCCGGTGTGACCGTAATCTCCGCCGCGTTGATGCCGAGAAAGCGCTCCAGGAGGACGAGATCCTTCAGATCCACTGCTCTGTCCCCGTTATAATCCGCTCCGGCCTCATATACAGCTGCAGGATCCCCCACGAGATACTCCCGTAATAAAGCGGCATCCGCGGCGTCCACCAGGCCGTCCCGGTTCACATCTCCCACGCTGCTTTCCTCTGCCCTGACCGACACCGCCTCAAGCAGCAGGAACAGTACCATGTACAGCAAAATGCGCGGTTTTCTCATCTTCATTGTACTACCTCCTCGCAGATTCATCAATATTCCAGCCGGTTGTTTCCCGCGTTTTCATATGAAAATGTTACTGTTCACGATCTGATCTCCCCCGCGCGTGAATTTACGGTTATACCATAAACAGCAACTGAAAATGTCAGTTTGCCGTAATGCAAAGAGTACCTGAGCATTTTTCGGAAGAGAAAATGCTCAGGTACTCTATTATCCGGTCAGAGAATATACTCCGTTACTCCTCCTGAAACGCGAACCCATTCTTTTCGGCATAGTACTCCGCGTAGCTTCCCCGTTCTCCATGGATCGTCAGTCCTGTCACGTTTTCAAAGGCGTTTGCCGAAATCCTGCGGGTGGATGCCGGTATATAAATATTTTTCAGCCTGGCACAGCCGGCAAAAGCCCTCGCTTCTATCGCTTCCACGGTTTCCGGGACAAAAACATAACTGAACGCGCTGCCCGCAAAGGCTTCTTCCCCGATCGTTTTAAGAGCTGAGGGAA
>CACZQU010000048.1 GCA_902783305.1 uncultured Lachnospiraceae bacterium
GTGCTGCGCCTTCGGCTTGCACTCACTAAGTACCGACGCCTGCGGATGGCCATTTCTAGGGTACCATTCACCTCGCGCGCGGGGAAGGGTTAAACCATGAATTGTAACAATCACCCGAATCGGCAGGTTCTTTTTCCCTCTGCGCATTGCGGCGTCATCCTTAATCTGATATGATGAATAACAGGGGAATTATGAGTCAGTGAGAACCGTTCCCATGACTCACACATCTATAAAGGAGGTTCCTATGATTCAGTTAGGGTTACGTCTTCACGACGCGGAAAAGCTGCCGCTGGAAGAATTGCTCCCGGTGGTGAAAAGTAAAGGATTTACCTGTGTTCATCTGGCGCTGGGAAAGCTGTTTAAGGATATTCCCTGTACTCCCGCCGCCCTTACCCCGGGATATGCCCACTATATCAGAAGCACATTTGAAAAAAACAACCTTGGGATCGCTGTACTGGGGAATTATCTCAATCTTCTGCACCCCGACGAAGCTTATCTGAAGGAAGCTTATGAGAAATACTATGCCCATATCCGCTTCGCTTCCTTGCTTGGCTGCGGTATGGTCGGGACAGAGACAGGAGCTCCCAATGCCGCCTATGCATTCAGTCCGGCATGCCGGGAAGAAAGGACACTCTCTCTTTTCATCGAAAGGCTGAAGCCGGTCATCCGCTGTGCGGAAAGGTTTGGAGTAATTGTGGCAATCGAGCCGGTCGCAAGACACAGTGTCTACGACGCAAAGAGCTGCCGGAGAGTCCTGGACGAGATCGGAAGTCCCAACCTGCAGGTGCTTTTTGATCCGGTGAATCTGCTCGACCAGGACAATGTCGGTCATGCAGACGAAATATTCGCCGAAGTGATCCAGACTCTGGGAAAAGATATCGCCATGATTCATCTCAAGGATTTCATCCGTACTCCGGGAGAAGGGTATGGTCTGAAGTCCGTCGGGGCCGGTACAGGAGAGATGGATTACCGGCAGGTGATGCGTTTTGCCAGATACGAAAAGCCCTTTGTCTATGCGACTCTGGAGGATACGACCCCGGAAAATGCCGCTTCGTGCCGGCAGGCCATGCAGGATATCTATGATCAGGTCTGAGCAGAACCAGGCTCCCGGAAATGGTACTATTCACGAATTACCCGTAAAGCCGCGCACGGGCGAAGGGGCAGACATGCGTCAGATTGGCTTTTCGGAAGGTAAAACCGACCGTAAAGCC
Source organism: uncultured Lachnospiraceae bacterium (assembly GCA_902783305.1). Classification (GTDB taxonomy): domain Bacteria; phylum Bacillota; class Clostridia; order Lachnospirales; family Lachnospiraceae; genus Blautia_A. The sequence continues at coordinate 1,212 of CACZQU010000048.1, forward strand.
GCGCGCGGGCGAAGGGGCAGACCGTGTATTGTTACCTGGAAATCGATGCAGCTGCCCCTGATCACTCTTTTTCATTGCAGACCCCCACATCTTGTGATAGAATAGATTGGTTTACAGAAAAAAGGGGACCATAAAATGGCAAAATATACACTGATCAAGGTGCAGGGAAGAGCCAAGCGCGCCTGCTTTGAAACCGAACACGGCACCATCCAGACTCCTGTATTTATGAATGTCGGTACCATCGGCGCCATCAAGGGAGCTGTTTCCACCATGGATCTGAAGGAGATCGGATGCCAGGTAGAGCTTTCCAATACTTACCACCTGCATGTGCGGCCTGGTGATGAAGTGGTACGCAAATTAGGCGGCCTGCATCGTTTCATGAACTGGGACCGGCCGATCCTGACGGATTCCGGAGGTTTCCAGGTCTTTTCCCTGGCGAAGCTGAGGCAGATCCGGGAAGAGGGAGTCCGCTTCCAGTCTCATATCGACGGACACTCCATCTTTATGGGACCGGAGGAGAGCATCCGGATCCAGTCCAACCTGGGTTCAACCATCGCCATGGCTTTTGACGAATGTCCGAGCAGCCTGGCAGACCGGGACTATGTACAGCAGTCTGTCAACCGGACAACCCGGTGGCTGAAGCGGTGCAAGGAAGAGATCGATCGTCTGAGCCTGCTTCCGGACACCGTCAATCCGAGACAGCTGCTTTTCGGGATCAACCAGGGAGCCATCTTTGACGACATCCGGGTTTCCCATGCTCAGGAAATTTCGCAGATGAACCTGGACGGATATGCCATCGGCGGACTTGCCGTAGGGGAGACTCACGCCCAGATGTATCATATCCTTGACGAGGTCGTTCCGCATCTTCCTCAGGATAAGCCCACCTATCTGATGGGTGTAGGCACCCCCTCCAACATCCTTGAAGGCGTAGAGCGGGGAGTGGATTTCTTTGACTGTGTCTATCCGTCCCGCAACGGCCGTCACGGGCATGTCTACACTGATCACGGAAAAATGAATCTGCAGAATGCCCGGTATGAGCTGGACGACAGGCCGATCGATGAGAAATGCAGATGTCCCGCCTGCCGTCATTACAGCAGAGCTTATATCCGGCATCTGTTCAAGGCAAAGGAAATGCTGGCCATGAGGCTTTGCGTTCTTCACAACCTGTATTATTATAACCATCTCATGGAAGAGATCCGGGATGCTCTCGATCAGGGTACCTTTGACCAGTATAAGGCCATGAGACTGGACGGCTATCAGGAAGGAATCATTCACAGTCCTCTGGCCGGCACATGATTTTATACCGGAAGTCATTACTATCCGGAACGGATATTTTATTCTTTCTGCACATTCCGTGCGGAGCAAATATGGTTTTCCGTATATTTGTTTCCACGGATAGTTGACTCCAGGACCTGGGGAGCGCGAAGCGCGGAACAATCCGCAGGAGTCATTTTGCACTGCAATCATATATCGGCTGAGATGGTCTGAACCGTTACCGGTTCAGACCGGTTTGTGCAGTTCGTTCCAAAGGAGGGACCATTTTTGGAAAAGAAAAGTCATTCTCTGCGGCTGTGCCGGATCATCGGGCTGATCCTGGCCGCCGCCGTGGCTTTGCTTGCCGTCATGGAGCGGGAGCTTCTCTTTCTGAAATCCGGACAATGGGATATCGGTAAAATCATTCTTTGCACAGGCATCTGGTTTGTCGGAATTGCCATCACTCTCTGCAGACTGAAGCTGCCCTCGGACCGGTTAAGCCGCCTGGCCAGTATTCTCTATGCGATCATTTCCCCGGTATATATCTTCCTTGCCGGTGAATGCATGACCAGCGGTGGTACGGGTACCGGAAGCCTGTTTGTGCGGGCCTTTGGCACTGCTGCCGCGAAGCCGGACAAATTTATGATTAATGTCCTGCTCATATCCTTTATTGTGATATTGTTTACCTTCCTGACAGCAGACCTGAGATTCGGCCCATGGATTGCCTGTTATCTCTGCCAGTTCTTCTGTGCTGCCAATATTTATGTCAAGCTCTTCCGGGGAAACGCAATCACAGCTGCAGACATCACCACGATCGGGACCGCCGCCGAAGTAGCCAATGGATATACTCTGACCATGCGGATGGATATTTTTGAGGGGACACTGCTCTTCTATCTCTTTCTCACCATCGGACTGAAGCTCCGTCATTGTTCCCTTGCCCGCGGCAGGCGGCGTGTGTTCCTGGCGCTTCTTGGCATAGCGGTATTCGCCGTGGGAATACGGGTCTTCGTTTTCTCTGACTGGCTGGAGAACAACGGTATCCGCATCAGTTATTTTAATACAATGAAATCGTATCGCTATCACGGAACAGCTGCAGTCTTTGCCCGTTCTCTGAATGCGATGTTTCCTGACAGACCGGAGGGATACCATCCCGAGGCCGCCCTGGCGATAGCCCGGCAGTATGATCCTGGTGCCCGTCTGGCAGGCAGCGTCGAAGAAACCGGCCCGGATCAGGAGGGTGTGAGCATGCCGGGAAATGCCGGCAGTAAAAACGGGAAAGAAACTGTGCCGCTCTCAACTGAATCCTTTTCCACTCCGGCCACCATACCGGAAGCCAGTTCACCTAATGTGATCGTCGTGATCAACGAATCCTTTGCCGACCTGGAATACGTCGGGGGCTTTGAAACCTCCGAGGATCCCATGCCCTTTTTTCACCGTCTGGCAAAGACCTTCCCATCGGGCGTGACATACGCATCGGTTTACGGTGGTATGACAGCCAACACCGAATTCGAATTTCTGACGAACTGCACGATGAGTATGCTGAACGCCTCCACCGTACCGTTTCAGATTTATCTGCGTACACCTCACCCCTCCATGGCCACCTGGATGGCAAAGCTGGGATACAGCGGTCTTGACGCGTTTCATCCTCATAAGGCACATAATTACCGGAGGAATCTTACTTACCCTTTACTTGGCTTTGAGACCTTTTATCACAAAGACAATGCCCCTCTGCCTTTGGATACTGTACGCGGTTTAGCCTCTGACGAAGCTGATTA
>CACZQU010000049.1 GCA_902783305.1 uncultured Lachnospiraceae bacterium
CCACGCTGGTCCCGGCGTTGGCCAGAAAAGCGTTGTTGGGCAGACGCACAGCGCCCAGCAGGGTGGCTCGTTCCGCCAGATAGCGCCGGGGCGCCTCGTCCTTCTTGTCCAGCGTTCCGGCGCTGGTGATGACCGCCAGCACACCGCCCGGACGCACCTTGTCCAGACTTTTGGCCAGAAAGTAATCGTGAATCATGAAGTGGTGCCGGTCATAGGCCCGGTCACTGACCTGGTAGTTGCCAAAGGGCACGTTGCCAATGGCAATATCGAAGAAATCATTGGAGAAGTCCGTCTTTTCAAAGCCGGTTATGGCAATATCTGCCTGCTGATAGAGCTGTTTTGCAATCTTTCCAGTGATTTCGTCCAGCTCCACGCCGTAGAGCCGGGTGCTGTCCCGGAGGGAATCAGGCACCATTCCGAAGAAGTTGCCCACGCCCATGGCAGGCTCCAGGATATTGCCTTTCTGAAAGCCCATGTTGCCCAGGGCCTCATAGATGGAACGGATCACTGTAGGCGAGGTATAGTGCGCGTTCAGGGTGGAAGCACGGGCGGCGGAATATTCTTCCGGGGTCAGCGCCGCTTTCAGTTCCTCATATTCGCTGCTCCAATCCTTCTTGTCCGGATCAAAAGCGGCAGACAAGCCTCCCCAGCCCACATACCGGGACATAATTTCCTGTTCTTCCGGTGTGGCAGGCCGTTCTTCCGTTTCCAGGGTTTTCAGGGTATAGATGGCAGCCATGTTGTTTTTGAACTTGGTTTTCGCGCCGCCTTCACCCAGGTGATCGTCGCTGATTCGGAAGTTTTGCGGCTGAACCTGCGCAGTTGGGTTTTCTTTTTTCTGCGCCGTTTCCAATGGACGGTCATGCGCAAGGTAAGGCTCATAAGAGCCAACATATTCAAACAGTTCATGTTCGCCCGGCATATACAGCTTTTGGGTTTCCAAGCACCGAAAAATGTCTGCTTCTATGTCGTGGGCGGCAGCATAAAATGCCTGATGAGAGTAAGGATGCCTTGCGTTCGGTTCATCGGTAATATCCAACTCAGTGTGTGATACTGTTCTGTTGGATATTTCCATGAAGGTCATCGTTTTCGGAAATACCCCTACCGGCTCGAAGTGATAGCCCTGGTACACGAAAGAATCTGTTGGTATCTCCATTTGAGATTCTTGCGGTCTTTCCTGTCCGACAGAACGGTTTTTCCACGCTTCCCTTGCCTGTATGCGATCTTCTGATGAAGAAGATGAGAGCAGATGCTTATTCCTTTCGTCCTGAGCCAACAAGATTTCCAGGCGTTCTCTGCTTTCTACGCGGAGAACCGGATAAACATTTTCAGTTTCCAATGGCTGAAAAGTGACTTCAAGCAGCCCGATTTTCTCTGCCTGATACGCCTGCCCGTCCAGATAAGCAATGTCATGGTACATACAGTCGTATTGGTATTCGTGTACGGGGCGAGTCTCTGTTACCTGATAACCCTTCGGCGTCAATTCCACCACGGTTTCCATCATCCGGGGAGCGGAATAAGATTCATCGTTGTTCATGTTGGATTCAGAAATGCCCGAATCCGGGAGAGGATGTTCGCTTTCCTGCGCTGCCGAAGAATCCTGGTTTCTGTCTTGTTCTGATTCTTCGTATCGCATGAGGTCATACATGGGGAAATCCGGTTCTTCTTCCAGACAAGATCGGACATATTCTGTTTCTTCTTCCCTGATCAGAGGAAAACGTGCGTCCGGAATAGGACTTCTGTCCCGCAGTGTAACGATGTTCTGTTCATAATCGACTTTTTGGATTTCATATGCCCGTTGGTTGATGTGGACAAGTACATGCAGAGGAAGATAGTCTTTCCCAAGAAGATACTTCGTTTCTTCGTGCGTGCCATCCGGCTTTTCTCCTGCCAGATATACATCAGTTCCGGTACGCCATAACTGTCTGAAAAAGGCTGCCCAGTGTTTAGCTGGAAAACCGGTAACAGCGGTACGGCCACCTGGGAATTCCTTCTCCAGTATCCGAGCCTTTATTATCCGTGCAGCCTTTTCCGCATCATCTCCATAAAACTCATAATTACCGTGTTGTTCAAAACCGATCAGCGCATCAGGATACTGTTGTTTCAAACTTTCATATTCCAATGCTGCTTCCATGGTAAGAGGAATTTTCACAATTTCATCCGCGCTCATCCGCGTTGATGCAGGTACATTTCCTTCAATGGTTTCAGGTATGAATTTGTATACTCCGTTATCCAGATTCTTTTCAAAGGCTTCCCGAACAACATCTAAAGGTGATTGCCCCGGCCAGGATTCAGACGTGAGCGAAACATATCCGTCTGTCACATGATCTACCGTGATCCGGGTAATTCTTCCTTCCTGAGCATAGGAATCCAACGAATCCCCGGCATGATACACGATCCCACCGGGTGTAACGTATTCAGAGACATGGGCAGGAGCTATCGTTTCTTCCTTAGTTATGGGTTCAGTATTTTTTTCCTGAACTTCTTTAGGATCAGTTGCTTCCAGTTCCTGACGATCTTCTTCTGTCAGGAAACGATCTTCCTGAATCAGCCGGGCCAAATCTCGCTGTACTCTTGTCCAGGCAATATCTCCAGCAGCACTTTCCGTCGTGACGGGGAAAACAGGCAGATCGTCTCCATATTCCTGCCGCAGCCATGCCGCTGTGCCGCGCTCTCGGCCATGTTCCTGCATATAGCGGATGACAGTCTGCTTGCTTTCCGGGATGCCGTTCCACTCCTGAAGCGCACCGTCAATGTCCTCTTGGGTCAGTGCTTTTTGAGGAGGTACAGAGGATGGCGCAGCCTGCGGCGGGGGTTCCTGCGTTTCTTTTTCTGGCAATTCCGCTTGTTCAGCCGGATTATCAAGGGGCAATGGCTGTACTGCTTGTGCATGGGGAGAAAGCTCTTTCTCGCGTGGAGGTGTGGAAAACACAGGAATATTCTGCGTCGCAGAAATCCTGGCGTCGGATGTTTCCGCTTCCTCAATGATGATCTTCCTGACGCTTTCAGGCATTTCATCGTCATAAAAGGTTACAGTGCGGTCAGCAGCAATATGGGCAACAGTCTTATAATCGCCATGTTCATATTCAAGGTTGTTCCAAACTGTAATTCCATTGCCCATATGTCCAAAGCCTAACTGATACTTTTCAGGCGGCTTCGTGATGTGAGACGGTGGCTGATTTTCTTGCTCTTTTGTTTTCTGTTCCAACTCCAAAGAAGATTCAGACAGTTCAGATTCCTTAGCTGATTCAGCGTCGGAACTATTCTCAACAAGCACCGGTTCTCTTTTCTCACCGAACAGAGAATATGTGCCATCCCGAAAGGCTTCCATCGTCTGAACAGCTTGCTGCCGATTGGTATAACTCCTGTCAGTGGGAAGTGTCATATCCATGATTTGCGTGAGGGAAGCAAAAATAGCTTCCACACGTTCAGGATCGGTCAACTGTTTCTGGATTTGCGTGACGTTTTCCCAATAATC
>CACZQU010000050.1 GCA_902783305.1 uncultured Lachnospiraceae bacterium
AAGAGATGCAGGGGGTGCGGAAAGGAGCTTCCCTGGAACTATCCTTACGGAATCTGTGAGGACTGCCATGGGAAAAAAATCGGGTATCGTTTTCGGGACTATGACCCGTTTTACGGATGAGGGAAAGAGGGGAATAGGATATGAAGCTTGTATCCTGGAATGTCAATGGCATTCGTGCCTGCCTGGAGAAAGGATTCGGAGATACCTTCCGGGCTTTGGATGCGGACGTTTTCTGCCTGCAGGAGACCAAATGCCAGGAGGGGCAGGTCAGTCTGGAGCTCAATGGCTATCACCAGTATTGGAATTACGCAAAAAGAAAAGGATATTCCGGGACGGCTGTCTTTATCCGGCAGGAGCCGCTGGAGGTCTCCTATGGGATCGGAATAGAGGAACACGATCAGGAGGGACGTGTCATCACGCTGGAGCTGGAGCCCTTCTATTTTGTGACGGTCTATACCCCGAATTCCCAGGACGGTCTGAAAAGACTGGACTATCGGATGAAATGGGAAGAGGATTTTCTGGCTTACCTGAAAAATCTGGAGAAAAAGAAGCCGGTGGTCGTCTGCGGCGATCTGAATGTGGCCCACAAGGAGATTGACCTGAAAAATCCTGCTACAAACAGAAAAAACGCAGGCTTTACCGATGAAGAGAGAGCGTGCTTTTCCCGCGTCTTAGAGAGCGGCTTTATCGATACGTTCCGATATTTTTATCCGGATCTCGAAGGGGCATATTCCTGGTGGTCTTATCGTTTTCGCGCCAGGGAGAAGAACGCAGGGTGGCGGATTGACTATTTCCTGGTGTCCGAAACCCTGAAAAACAGGCTGGAAGAAGCAAGGATCCACTCTGAAATCATGGGATCGGATCATTGTCCGGTTGAACTGGTTCTTGGGGACTGTCCGCAATGAAAATGGGGAGGGTTATATGAAAAACAAGCTGATGACAGCTCCGGGGAATCCCACTCTCCCTGGAGCAAACAAGACAGGGGACGGGTATAATTTCATGACAGAAGCCCGGGAGGGTGATGAGGTCCGTCTTGTGCTGTATCGGAAAGGTTCCCGGAAACCGGAAGCGACGCTCCTCCTTGATGACACGTGCCGGACCGGAAGAGCCTATGCGGTCTTTATTCCTGGTCTGGAGCCGGGAAAGTATGAGTATAATTTTGAAATCAACGGACAGCTGGTACAGGATCCTTATGCCCGGGCGATCGTGGGCAAAGAGCATTTCGGGACGGTACCGGAGGAAAGACCGGCTCACAGCGTCCGGTGCGCGCTGGAGACAGGAGAGACCTTTGACTGGGAAGAATCCGATCTGGAAACACCGGATTACCGGGATATGATCCTGTACAAGGTACATGTGAGAGGATATACCAGAGGACTTTCCCGTCTGGGGAACAAAAGGGGAACCTTTGAAGGACTGAAGGAGATGATCCCTTACTGGAAGGATCTGGGAATCAACGCGGTTGAGCTGATGCCGGCCTACGAGTTTGAAGAGCTTCCCCGGATGAAGCCCCAGGACGGCCTTGTCAATATGAAGCAAGCCCCGGCAAAGCTGAATTACTGGGGATATGGACCGGGGCACTATTTCGCCCCCAAAAGCGCCTATTGCGCCACGGACAACCCGCAAAGAGAGGTCATGGAGCTGGTCCGTGCCTTGCACAAGGAGAAGATTGCCTGTATCATGGAGTTTTTCTTCCCGAGAGAGGTTACCCCTTATTTTGTGCTGCAGAGCCTGCAGTACTGGAAGATGAACTACCATATTGACGGATTCCATCTCGTTGGCGAGGGAGCGCCGGTAGAGATGGCGCTCAGGGACGCCATACTGGCGGATACCCTGATGATGTCGCCCGGGATTGACGTTGATTCGTTTTACCAGGGTGTCATTCCCCGCCGCCGGGTCTATGCCGAGTATAACAGCGGTTTTCAGGATGACATGCGGCGCTTCCTCAAAAGCGATGAAGGAATGGTGGACAATGCCCGGTACCGCATCGGCCGGTGCGGCTCGAAGCATGCCGTCATCAACTATATGGCCTGCCAGGACGGTTTTACTATGGCAGACATGACCATGTATAATGAGAAGCACAACGAGGACAATGGAGAGGAGAACCGGGATGGTACTTCCCTGAACTACAGCTGGAACTGCGGAACGGAGGGGGCAACCCGTAAACAGGCGGTCCGGTCTCTCCGGCTTCAGCAGCTTCGCAATGCGTTTTCCCTGCTTCTGCTTTCCCAGGAGGTTCCCATGATTTATGGCGGGGATGAGTTCGGTAATTCGCAGAAGGGCAATAACAATGCCTATTGCCAGGATAACCCGGTCGGATGGGTGGACTGGAAGGGGGAGACGAAATATGCTTCTCTCAGGGAGTTTGTGAAACAGCTGATTGCGTTCCGCCGGTTCCACCGGATCCTTCATATGGGAAATGAAGCGGAGGAAAAGAAATATCAGGGAAGGGGATATCCGGTCATGTCTTTCCATTCGGAAAGAGCCTGGTTCTGCCGCACGGAGAGCTCAAGCCGCCTTCTGGGTGTTATGTACGCCGGACCTTGTGCCAGACGGGAGGACGGTCAGCCGGACGATTATCTTTATGTCGGATACAATTTTTCCTGGGATGAAAATACGATTGCCCTTCCGATGCTGAAGGATGGGCTGGTATGGAAGAAGGTCATGGATACCGATGCGGACTCCGCCGGTTTTATCGCTGAGGGAGGTCCGGATGGAGCAGCAAGCTATGTAAAGGAGATTAAGATGGCGCCCAGGACCGTTCTCGTGATGATCGGATGTAAGCCGGAAGCCGGAGAAACGGATGCTGACATGCCTGACAGCTCCGGAGAAAAAGAATGAGAGCGGATACCGCCGGCAGCCGCGAAGCGGCGGGTTACGGTTTCCGCCTTTCGCCAGATGTCAACTTGCTTTTGAAAAAGAGAGGGAAAAGTGCCGGACAAGAGAAAAAGTGAATTTCATCCGATACGACATTTTTGCACCATTACGGAGCATAAACTCCTGGTCATGCAGTATTGCTTCAGGGTGGGGCTTTACCGGCAAGGGCTGCTCCATGATCTGTCAAAGTATTCTCCCACAGAGTTCATGGTAGGAGCCAGGTACTACCAGGGGAACCGCAGCCCAAACAATGCTGAGCGGGAGGATATCGGAGTCTCGACCTCCTGGCTGCACCACAAAGGCCGGAATCTTCACCACTTCGAGCATTGGGTGGATTACGCTCCGGGAAATCCGCGGGTGATCATGGGGGCAAAGATGCCCAGACGGTATATTGTGGAGATGCTGATGGACCGGATCAGCGCGTCCCGGGTATATAACCGGGAGAATTATACGGATCAGCATCCGCTTAACTACTGGCTGAAGAACAAGGAAAAGCTGTGGTTTATTCATCCGCAGACCGCAAAGGAGCTCGAAGGACTGCTCAGAATGCTGAGCCATTATGGGGAGGAAAAGACCTTCTGGTTTATCCGGGAGATTTACCTCAAAAAGGGGAGAAAGCCCCGCTGCCGCAGATGGTGACAAAAAGAGAGCTGTGAAAAGTCTCACCTCAGACAGGACAGGGATTTTTCACAGCTCTTTTATCATTGACTGCTGTTTCTGAAGGTCTGCACAGGAATGACTGCCGTAAAAAACGGCAGGATGATGCGGTTATCGCTCATCCTGCCGGGTTGACGTGATCCGGGGTCAGCATGTCGTAACAGTGAAATTATGCTCCCTGGGGATCAGTTTACCTCATCAAAGGTTTTCAGTATGCTTTCATCAGGCGCGGGAGTGATCAGGCTGACGACGACATTGATGACCAGGGCGATCAGGAATGCCGGAAGAAGCTCGTAAATAGCCCATGCACCGCCCATCGGGGCAATGAGATATTTCCAGACAAAGATCATGACGCCGCCGGAAAGAATACCTGCAAACGCGCCGTAGCGGTTGGAGCGCTTCCAGAAAAGAGCCAGAAGCATGGTGGGGCCGAAGGCGGCTCCGAATCCTGCCCAGGCAAAGGAGATGATCCGGAAGACAGAGCTGTCCGGATTCCATGCCAGGAAGAGGGCGATGACGGCGATGCCAAGGACGGTGCCTCTTGCGGCAATCATTTCTTTCTTTTTGTCCAGCTTGATCCCGAAGAAATTCTGGGTCATATCCAGCGAGACACTGGATGCCGCGGTCAGCAGCTGAGAGTCAGCCGTAGACATGGTGGCGGCAAGAATTCCGGCCAGAATCACACCGGCAAACAGGGCAAAGAGCACACCGTGCTGACTCATAATATCGGAGATCTTGATAATGACGGTTTCCGCGTCGGAAGCAGTGGTAAGGAACGGAATCTTTCCCGCTACAGAAATGCTGTATCCGATCACACCGATGAAAACGGCGATTCCCATGGAAAAGACAACCCATATGGAGGCAACCCTGCGGGAAAGCGTCAGCTCTTCTTCTTTACGCACAGCCATGAAGCGCAGAAGGATATGGGGCATGCCGAAGTATCCTAATCCCCAGGCCAGGGTGGAGACGATACTCAGAAAGCCGAAGCTGCCGGCCTGCCCGGAGGCGGCGTCGTAGCCCTGCGTCAGATTCAGATACCCGGGAAGACTTCTGGCATTGTCGATGACGTTTCCCATGCCGCCGGCCTGCTTCAGTCCGAAGAAGATAACGACCACCAGAGCGATCGTCATGAAAATGCTCTGAATCAGGTCCGTCGTGGAGACGGCCAGGAAACCACCCAGGATGGTATAACCGATGATGATCACTGCGCCGACGATCATCGCGGTGTGATAATTTACGCCGAAAAGACTGTTGAACAGGGTTCCTACAGCCTTGAAACCGGAGGCGGTATAAGGGATAAAGAAAACCAGGATGATCAGTGCGGACACCAGGGAGATCAGATGACGTTTGTCGTCATAGCGCCTGGAGAAAAAGTCAGGGATCGTGATGGCACCGATGGCGGAGGAATAACGGCGGAGTCTTCTGGCGACCAGAAGCCAGTTGAGATAGGTACCGACAGCCAGACCGATAGCGGTCCAGCCGACTTCCGCGACACCCGCGAAGTATGCCAGTCCAGGGAGACCCATCAGCAGGTAACTGCTCATGTCGGACGCCTCAGCACTCATCGCGGTTACGATTGGCCCCAGACTCCTTCCGCCGATGAAGAAATCATGGGTTGTGGAGCCGGCTCCTTTACGGTTGAAATAAAGCCCGATCAGGAGCATCACGCACAGATACACCGCGATAGTGGTTACAATGAGAATTTGTGATGATGTCATAGCATACACTCCTTTAATTAGATTATGTTGACTGCATGAGCGCGTTAACGCGTCACAATGCGAAACATCATTCGCTATCTTATCACAAAGACGGAAGGAAGTAAAGTAAAGAAAAGACTGTTTCTTTTGAAGGGAAAGTCTGTTATAATCGTTTACGTTCCGCCCGGCCAGCTTTTATGGCCGGGGAAAGATCCGAAAGGAGGGGTAGAGATGGATACGGCGTTGATTGCGGATTATTACAGAGAGATCCATCCCGTGAAACGGGCCAATATTCTGGCCAGGATGATCGAGGAGGAGGGCAGCAGCGAGGAGAACCGGATCCGCCAGGAGCTCTATGACGTCCGTTACAGCAAAAAGTCCGGTTCCAATGCAAATGTCCCTGCAGATGGCCTTCTGGGACTGTGGATGGCCCTGGAATATAACCGGGATGTCGGAAAGGGCCTTTTCGGCGGGGGGAAAAAGCGTGCAGTAAAGGACATCCGGAAAAAACTGAGCGAGATCCGTATCATGGACTACATCGGGAAGGGCGGTCTGTACGAAGAGCTCGCACGCAAAGAGCTGGCTCATATGGTGAGATCCTATATGATGCTTTGCAAGACCGACAAGAGCTACAGCTCCGGGATTTTCGGTCTGGTGCACATGGGGGAGGAAAGCGTGGAAAATAAAATCAGGGCGGATATCCGGACGATTGCCCTGGAGGTTCCGGCTGTGCTTGGCCTCGAAGAGGATCTGGAACCCGTCACGCGGGCAGCCAGGGAAGCATATGAAGAGTTTTTTCCCTATGAGGGAGGACTTTGAGATCCGCCGGATCGAGAGGGCTGTACCACAGAAAGTATTTCCCCTGTGAGGGAGGACTTTGAAAACTTGCGTTTACTTAAGGAGACAGATTGCGCATGGATCAGACAAAAGTGACAGCATATGATATCATCAGCCGTCAGGAGCTGACGGATATCCATTCTACAGGATGGCTTTTAAGGCACAAAAAGACAGGAGCCAGGGTCGCGCTGATTGAGAACGAGGATGAAAACAAGGTGTTCAATATCGCCTTCAGAACTCCGCCGAAGGACTCTACCGGGGTAGCCCACATTCTGGAGCACTCTGTCCTTTGCGGAAGCAGGAAATATCCTCTGAAGGATCCTTTTGTGGAGCTGGTGAAAGGATCTCTCAATACCTTTCTGAATGCCATGACCTTCCCGGACAAGACCTGTTATCCGGTGGCCAGCTGCAATGACAAGGATTTCCAGAACCTTATGGATGTCTATCTGGATGCGGTTTTTTATCCAAATGTGTATGACAGGGAGGAAATATTTCTTCAGGAGGGCTGGCATTATCACCTGGACAATCCGGAGGGACCGCTGACGTATAACGGCGTGGTATATAATGAAATGAAGGGAGCCTTCTCCTCGGCGGACGATGTGCTTGAGCGGGAGATCATGAATCATCTTTTTCCGGATACTCCTTACGGAGTGGAGTCCGGCGGAGATCCGAAGGAGATTCCCCGGCTGACCTACCAGGCGTTCCTGGATTTTCACAGAACCTTTTATCATCCCTCCAACAGCTATATCTATCTTTACGGAAATATGGATATGGCACAGAAGCTGGACTATCTGGACAGAGAGTATCTTTCCCGCTTCGATGCTCTTGACGTGGATTCCGGGATTCCCCTGCAGGCTCCGTTTGACGCGATGACCTGCGACAGAAAGGAATATCCCATCGCGCAGACCGAGGACGAGGAGGAGAACAGCTTTCTCTCCTATAATGTAGTCGTGGGGGAGACGGATGATGAACTGCAGGATCTTGCTTTTTCTATCCTGGATTATGCCCTGCTCAGCGCGCCGGGGGCTCCTCTGAAAATGGCTCTTCTGGAGGAGGGAATAGGAAGTGATATTTATGGATCCTACGAAGACGGGATCCGCCAGCCATATTTTTCCGTGATATCCAAGGGCGCCCGAAAAGAGCAGGAGGAGGCTTTTGTCTCTACGGTCAGGCGGGTTCTGACGGAAAACGTTGAAAACGGGATTGACCGGAAGGCACTGTATGCCGGGATTAATTTCCTGGAATTCCGGTACAGAGAGGCGGATTTTTCTTCCTACCCCAAGGGACTGATGTACAGCCTGGATCTTCTGGGAGACTGGCTGTATTCTCAGACGGAGACGGACGTTTTTGCCTGTGTAAAGCAGCTTGCTCAGTTTGAAAAGGCCAGAAAGGCAGTGGAGGAAGGCTATTATGAGGACCTGATCCGCCGTTTCCTCCTGGACAATCCTCATGGCTGTATTCTTGCCCTGATTCCGAAAAAAGGACTTCAGGCCAGGGAGGAGGCCGGGCTGGCACAGAAGCTGGAAGCCTTCCGGGCGGGTCTTTCGCCGGATGAGCTGCGGCTGATGGCCGACCGTACGGCAGCCCTTGCGCGGTATCAGGAGGAGCCGGATTCTCCCGAGGCTTTGGCCGCTCTTCCGATGCTGACA
>CACZQU010000051.1 GCA_902783305.1 uncultured Lachnospiraceae bacterium
GACGCCTGCGGATGGCCATTTCTAGGGTACCATTCACCTCGCACGCGGGGAAGGGTTAGACCGTGAATTGTAACCAGGTTTCGTCAGGCAACATGTGGAAATATACTTTTGTATATGGTAGAATCAGATTATCAATTTGTTCTCGGGAAAAGGTGGTAATGGAAGATGATTGAAATCAGAAATACACAGCCGGAGGACCTTCCGGAGGTAATGAAGGTGTATGAATATGCGAGGACGTTTATGGCCGAGCATGGAAACCCGAACCAGTGGGGGAGGACAAACTGGCCTCCTGAGGATCTGATCCGGGAGGATATCCGGGAAGGCAGCAGCTATGTCTGCACGCAGGACGGCGAGATTGTCGGAACGTTTTTTTATATCAAGGGTGAGGATGTGGAACCAATCTATCAGAAAATAGAGGACGGCTCCTGGCTGGACGGGAGTCCTTATGGTGTTATCCACCGCATAGCTTCAAACGGGAAGGCAAAAGGGGTCAGTCATGCAGTACTGGAATGGGCGTGGAAGCAATGCCCGCATATCCGGATTGATACCCATGGCGACAACATCGTGATGCAGAATATGCTCAGGAAGGAAGGCTTTTCGTACAGGGGAACGGTCTATGTACACGAAGACAATGATCCAAGGATGGCCTATGAAAGGATTTCATGACTGTTCCGCATTTGCTTCAGGAACGAAGACGCATGACAGATTCCCCGGCAGGAGCGGAATTGTGACGGAACCAGGCGCACCGGTCTGCCCGGAAAAAAACACCACATAAAACAGACACTGTGCCATGACTGTCCCAGAAAGAACAAAAGGGAAAACAATCACTGAAACGGAAAAAGAGTGGAAATTCCGGGAAGGAAACAGTATGAAAAAGACAGAAAAAGCATGGATCTGGGGGGCAGTGATCACATTCCTGATCCTGAGAAGTGTAATTTATGTGAATGCTGCTGATGTGACATATCGTGTAGAAGTGGAAAGCGGCTACCTTGCATTGCGAAGTGAACCGCATTACGACAGCCGAAATGAAATTGGACAGCTGCATTCGGGAGATATCGTAACCGTAGATCGTTATGAAGAGGGAGATTATTGGTGGGTCAGTGCACAGAAGCTGAACAAAAGTGGTTATGTGAACAAAAATTACCTGAGCACGGGTATCGGGACGGACTTTATCCCCAGCCCTCTGGGATATGGCTGTTATGGTGTCCGTATAGAAACCGGTTATCTTGCGCTTAGAAATTTTCCGGAAAATGACCCCGAAAATGAGATCGGGAAAATGCATAATGGGGATACAGTGGATGTCATTGATACGACAAATACCAGATACTGGTGGGTATATTCTTACGCCAACGAAATGGAAGGATTTGTGAATAAGGATTGTATTTACAAGATGAGTGTTTCTGAGGAGGGTTCAGCTTCTAAGCATCACCAGTAATGTCCATATTTGTTCATATTGTGGTTCCGATGACGGTGTTCTGTATGATCATCTTTTGTTTCGGCGGATTTCTTTTTGACGGGATTCCCCTTGCACAGAGAGTCCGGCATTCCGCACAGGAATGGAAGGATCTTCTCGTGCAGGGGGATTTTAGGTGATACTGTGCCATTCCCGGAACAGAGCATTCTTTATCTCCAGGAAAAGTGAAACAATCCGTACAGATAGATGACAGCAATGACAGCGGGAACGAAAAAACGGAACAACGGCAAAAGCCAGGCTCTGACTTTTATTCCTTTCCCGGCATTGGCTTCCTGTAAAAAGGAATCCCATCCCCATCCCCAGGAATTACAGCAGAACAGCGAAAGGAAAAGGGAACCCAGAGGAAGAATATTGACGGATACAATAAAGTCCCAGAAATCCAGCCATGTACTGTCCGGGGTGAAAGGATGAAACGGAAACAGACTGAAGCCCAGCGCAGTCGTAAGCCCAAGGAGAAAAACGGCTGCCGCGCAGATCAGGCAGCCCTTCGGCCGGCTAAGGCCGGTGAGATCCCTGACCATAGCCAGAATAGCTTCACATACCCCTAAAACTGTGGACATGGCGGCAAACACCATAAAGAGAAAGAAAAGCAAGCCCCACCATCGTCCTCCCTGCATATGGCTGAAAATGCTCGCCATGGTGTCGAATAATAATCCCGGCCCGCTTGTCACCTTTTCACCAAAAGTAAAACAGGCAGGGAAGATGATGAGACCGGAAAGTACGGCGACAAAGGTATCCAGAAGAATGACACGGAACGCTTCCCCCATGAGTGTATGCTCTTTGCCGATGTAACTGCCGAAGATGGCCATTCCGCCCATCCCCACAGACAGGGTAAAGAAGGCCTGATTCATGGCTGCAATGGCAGTTCTCCCGGATATTTTTGAAAAATCAGGAATCAGATAAAAGGCCAGTCCCTCACGGCTTCCGGAAAGGGTCAGGCTGTACCCCGCCATAATCAGCAGAAGGACCAGAAGAGTGCACATCATGAATTTGGTGATCCGCTCCAGACCCTTTTCCAGGTGAAAGCTCAGGATGACAAACGCGGAGGAGATGGTCACGGAAAGAGCAATGACATTCACCTTCGGGTTTGCCGTCATCACGGAAAATCCAAGCTCTGAGAAGGATCCGGAAGCAAATTTATACAGGTATATCATCATCCAGCCGGCGACAACACCATAAAACGCCATAAGTGCAAGATTTCCCGCGAGAGAGAGATAACCTGGAATTTCCCATTTTTTTCCTGGCTTTCCCAGTTTCCGATACATATGAACAGGGCTGGTCTGCGCTGCCCGGCCGACCGAAAACTCCATGACCAGGACAGGGAGGCCAAGGAGCGCCAGAAAAACAAAATAGAGAAGCATAAAGCCTC
>CACZQU010000052.1 GCA_902783305.1 uncultured Lachnospiraceae bacterium
CCGGCAGCTCCAAACCGTATTCATCAAAGAATTCTCATACGTGTCTCTCACCTGATTCTGAACCACATCAATGAAAAACAATTGCCTTGTGACATTTATCCGGCTCCGTTTGCTGTTTATATTGGCGGCAGAGAAGATCAGCATAATTACGTTGAACCTGATATTTCCGTAATCTGTGACAGATCCAGGCTGACAGATAAAGGCTGTGTGGGTGCGCCTGACTGGATTATTGAGATTGTATCTCCATCCAGTATAACGCTCGATTATATTAAAAAGGTTTATCTTTATCAGTGCGCCGGTGTCCGGGAATACTGGATCATAAATCCTGCCCGACGGGTAGTCCGCACCTATTATTTTGAGGAAATGACTACCATGGATTATAGCTTTGATGATTCGGTTCCGGTTGAGATATGTGAAAGCTTTCAGATCTGTATAAACGATTTGATTTAGTTTCCAATAAAAGACCGCTGGGAGGCCGGGAGAAGGTTTTTGTGACTTGCAGGAATAATACTTGACTGCCCCGATTACAGATCCTGACGCTTGATTGGATATGGAGGGTGAAATGGCGGGTGAAAGCAGGCTGGATAAATTTCTGGCAGATTGCCTGGGACAGACCAGAACACAGGTGAAAGAACTGATCCGAAGAGGAAGGGTGACTTGCGATGGCAAGCCGGTGACATCTCCGCAGACCCGGATAGCTGAGGGAATGTCCGTGGAGGTGGATGGAAAGCCTGTGGCGAGGGCGGAGAAATATGTGTATTATCTGCTTAACAAGCCTTCCGGTTGGATCAGCGCCACCGAGGATCCCAAAGAAAAAACCGTTCTGGATCTGCTCCCCGCTCAGAAGCGGAGAAAGCTGTTTCCGGTCGGCAGGCTGGACAAGGACACCGAAGGGCTTCTGTTGATCACAGATGACGGCCCTCTTGCCCATGCGCTGCTCTCCCCGAAATCCCATGTAGATAAGGAATATCTCGCTCTCGTACAGGGAATTGTCACGACAGAGGATGTCCGCAGGATTGCGGCCGGGATTGAGATCGGGCAGGGACAGACTGCCCTCCCGGCTAAGCTGGAAATTCTGGAGACGGATAGTGAAAACAATCGTTCCGAGGTAAGACTCACCATCCACGAGGGAAAATTTCATCAGGTAAAACGGATGATTGCATCCTGTGGGAAGGAAGTCCTCTTTCTCAGACGGATCCGGATGGGAGCCCTTACTCTTCCGGAGGAGCTGGCGCCGGGAGAGTACAGGGTGCTGACTCCCGGGGAAAGGGAAGCACTGGCAGAGAGCTGCGGACAAGTGTTTCCTCACGGGATGACGGAATGACTGAAACAGAAAAAAGGTAAAAGCAAATCAGGGGACAGCGGAGAGATTGACTGTAGTCAGCCTCTAAGCTGTCCCCTGATTGACTGCTGCCCTGTGTAAAGGGAACAGCGGAATTTATAAAAGGGTGATCCCGAGCATGGTCAGATCGTCAAACTGGTCGGCATCTCCGACGAACTCATTGACAGACATTTTGATGGAGGTCAGTGTCTCGACCGGGCCGCTGCCCTTTCTTGTGTTCAGAGCCTGGATCAGCCGCTTCACACCAAATATTTCCTCTGAGCTGTTTGTTGCCTCCGGAACTCCGTCCGTATACAGGAACAGAAAACCGCCTTTGTCCAATGTCATTTCGTAATCCTTATATTTCATGCTTTCAAAAGCGCCGAGTACAAATCCATGCTTGTCCTTGAAGATCTCGAAATCGCCGTCGGCTTTTCTGAGAATAGGATATTCGTGACCTGCATTTGCCGCGATAATCTTTCCCGTGGAAATCTCCAGAATACCCAGCCAGGCGGTAATAAACATCTGTTCCTCGTTGTTCTGGCAGATCGCGTGGTTGGTCTGTTCGAGAACTCTCGCAGGCGATCCTCCCATCATGGCAAAATTGTTGATAAGGATTTTGGACATCATCATGAACAGGGCGGCAGGGACACCCTTCCCGGAAACATCGGCCACGACCATGGCCAGGTGATCATCATCGATCAGGAAGAAATCATAGAAATCTCCGCCCACCTCTTTGGCAGGATTCATCGTAGCGTAAATGTCAAATTCAGGCCTGTCCGGGAATGCCGGATAGATGTAGGGAAGCATATCGGCCTGAATCTTCCGGGCCAGATCCAGCTCCGTGCTGATCCTTTCCTTTTCCTGAGTGATTCTTGTGATGTCCTCGATGTATTTCTTTGTTTTTTTCGAAAGATCGTCGAATGCTTCGGCAAGGATCTCTATCTCGTCGTCGGTTTTGTAGATATCCTTCATCTCAAAGAGCTTTCCGGTCTGGCTGCTTTCCACGATATTTCTTGTCATCTGTTCGATCGGCTTCACAATCCTGTTTGCGGCAAACAGTGCCGCTATTCCTCCAAGCAGCAGTATCACGGCAATCAGCGCAAAAATCCTTTTCACTGTCCTTGCGGATCCCTCATGATACACAGCCTGGGATGCCGCATTGATTTTGTCCAGTTCCGCAAGAAGCTGCTGCGTCGGCTTTTCTGTTCGGTCCTTCTCGATCGCCATGATAATGGCCCATCCGACAGAAGGCATTGGTGCGCCGGCCATATAGTATTCTTTTCCATTGACGGTCACCAGGACAGACGGCGTCTTTTCCTTCTGAGCCTGATTGATCAGTCCGGCCAGCTCTTCATTGCCGATTTCTCTAAGATCCTGCGCTTCATCGGCAATATTTACTTCAAAAAGATCATTTTCATCCGGGGCAAGGATGACGTCCCCGTTTTCATTGATGACGAAGGACAGGCTTCCATTGTCCTCGCCTGTATCCACAAAGTCTGTCATGTTGTCCAGAATCAGATCCGCACCGACAACACCAACGATTTTTCCGTTTTCATGGATTGGAGCTGAGCAGCAAATCCCGATCTGCCCGCTGAACGCATCCTTTTCCAATCCGGTGAAGTAAAGCCCGTCTGAATCATATGCTCCCCGGTACCATGGCCTTTGCCGCACCGGAAAAGGAATGAGGCTGCCGTTTTCATCATACCGGTTTTTCGTATTCGTGTCGATACTCATATGAGTACCGTCCTCCAGTCCGATATAGCAGCTGCTGATTTTTTCAGAGTTGCTGTACATGGCAAGAAGCGGGCTGACCAGGTTGGCCATCAGGCCGACATACTTCGATTTGGTATAATCCACCCCCTCCTCACAAAGCACATGAGCATTCGGCGTCCCATCCAGAGAGGGATCCGGAGGATTGATTTCCAAAGGCTGCAGAATGTCTTTGCTCTCCAGTACTCCTTCAGCCATATTCTGCATGACATAGATATAATTGATCACTTCGGCGAAATCGCTGTCCGCGATTTCCGACTGAAGCGATACGATGGTCTGAAGAGAACGATCCGCTATCAGATGCATGGTTTCCTGGGAGATCGCGGTGATCGCTGCCTGCTGTTCGTCCCCGGCTTTATCCACGATTCCGGAAAGCCGCTTAGCCTGATAAGCCGCTGCAGCAATAAAAAAACCGATGGCAATCAGAAGCATGATCACAACCAGACGGATGGTTTTCTGCTGAAGTCCTCCAAAAGTGATGCCCAATATCTTTTTCATTCAGTTATCCTCCGTAAAATCAGGGAAGTAGAAATAAAACCGGATTGCTGTCGTTGTACTTTCCCTGAAAAGCATATTGCCCTGAACAAATACAAGGTTTTATAGATGATTATCACAAGGAATA
>CACZQU010000053.1 GCA_902783305.1 uncultured Lachnospiraceae bacterium
ATACCTGGCACATCGGCAAAATCGCCGGGGCTGGTCCAGACGCCAAGCAAAACCCCATTAATATAGAAATGGATGTCGGACGGCCAGAAGGAATTGCTCCCGGGAGCCTCCGAGCTGAGCTCGGCGCTGATGCTGATTCTGCGGACCGGGTGGCCGGGCGGGATGACGCAAGGCACGAGATATTCCACATATCCTTTTGTCAGCCAGAGAATGTCTGCGGAAAAACGGTCCTGGTGCGTAAAGAAACGGGGATCATCAACTTCTCCGATGATACCGGAAGCAGAAGCCAGTCCGCAGGTGGGATAAACCTCACAGGAGGAATACTGACCGGCCCGCAGGTGGGAACGATATACCCCATCCGGGGAGATTCCCCTGCTGAAATCGACCAGTGTCTTCGTCAGGTGGGGCTTGCAGATCTTCTGGTTGCCGTGGGTGTCCGGCGCGGAGACAATCTGAACCAGTCCGGCTGCCTCGAGCTTGCGGATGTGCGGTGTGAGGGCTCCGTTGGTGACGCCGATCTGGCGGGCAAGGTCGTTCATGCCCAGACTGCCGGAGTCAAGAAGAACCTCCAGGATTCTGACCCGGATTTCGGATCCCAGAGCCTCGAAGAAGGCCAGCGATTCCGGGTATTCTTTGATGTACCTCATGGCAATCCTCCTGTTCTGATTGACAAAACCGCACAATAATACAATTCATCATGATACATTTTAAAGCATTTGCCTGAAAAGCACAAGAGGGGATTTAAAAAAACCTAAAATATTTTAAATAAAACTTGACAACAGGAAAAGAGTGTTGTATATTTGACCCATGAAACGAAAAACCACGTGAGGAAATGTGCATAATGCACAATTACAACCAACCCGTTTTGGGCAGTGTGACCTGCAGGGGCAGGGAGGAGACGAAGACAAAGCCGCAGGATGAGGTTGGAGCATCAGGATCACATGAGCTGTTCCATGAAGAAAAAGGAGGACAAACAAATGATGAAGAAGTGGCTGGCGGTTGCCCTGACAGCGGCGATGGCTCTGGCGGTGCCTTTCGGCGTCATGGCCGAGGAGGGAGAAGCGGAAGCGGTTACGACAGTAGGCCCGGACGAGGGAACTCATTTTGAGCTGTGGTCATTCGTCGACGTGCACAATGAATACTATGGGAAGATGGTTGAGCTCTGGAACGAGCAGAATCCGGACAAGCCGATCCAGATTACCTTCAGCACCTATCCATACAGTGACATGCACAACAAACTCATGATGTCTCTTCAGGCAGGCTCCGGCGCCCCGGATATGTGCGACGTCGAGATCGGACAGTTCCCGAACTATACCGGGGACGACTGCCCGCTTTATCCGCTGAATGATGCCCTTGCTTCTTATGAAGAAGATCTGGTTACCTCCAGGCTGGATGTTTACTCCAAGGCCGACGGCACCAGAATCGGTGTGCCGACACATGTAGGCGCTTCCGTCATGTACTGGAATGCCGAGATCTTTGACGAGTATGGCCTGGATTACAAGAGTGTCAAGACCTGGGAGGATTACACAGAGCTTGGCAGACAGCTGAAGGAAGCTTCCAATGGCGAGGTTTTCCTGACCTCCGTGGATACCGGCGGTGTTGACTGGATGTGGGTAGCCATGGCTGAGTACGGCGAAGACTGGACCGGCGGCCCGGACGGCGAAGTGAATGTAGAGCTTGACTCTGTAAAGAAGATGATGACCATGCAGCAGGAGTGGCTGGATGAAGGGATCGCCATGATCTCCACCGACGGCCATGTAGACCTGGAGGCCGGCTACAAGAATGTCGCTGACGGCAAGATCGCTTCCTTCCCGAAGGCAATGTGGTACATGAGCCGTTTCGTCAACTATATGCCGGAGATGGAAGGCAAATATGACATCACCACGATTCCGGTTTTCGAGGAAGGTCAGAAGTGCTCGGTCGGTATCGGCGGTACCGGCACGGTGGTGACCAACCAGTGTGCGGATCCGGAGCTTGCAGCCGAGTGGCTCGCCTGGGCGAAATGCTCTGAAGAGGGTGAGACCCATATCTGGAACGATCTTGGATTTGACGTCTGCAACGAATCTCTGTGGTTTGACGAGGACTTCGCGTTTGACGATGCCAATGTCTACAATACATTCTTCCGTGTAAAACCCTATGAAGTTCTGCAGGAGCTTGCCAATGACGATGCGATCGGGACGATTTATACGACTTCCAATTCACCGACCCTGAATGATTACCTTTGCACCACCACCCTCAATGAGGTATTTGAGGACAAGATGGATGTCGAAGAGGCTCTTCAGGAGGCCCAGGAATATCTGGAAATGGAGCTGATGTGATTTTCACATCTTTCCGATGAGATATTGGTAAGGTACAAAAGAGCCTGGGACGAAAAGTCCCGGGCTCTTTCCTTTGGAGGGAGGAAAGGAGAGAACAGTGGAGAAGTTTAAAAAGGTCTTTTATTCGCAGAAGGTAGCGCCTTTTGTATTTGTGCTGCCTTTTGTCCTGAGCCTGATCATCTTTTGGGCGTATCCCCTGATCAGCGGAATTACGATGAGCTTTCAGGAGATCTCCTTCAGCAACCGTACTTTTGTCGGAACAGCAAACTACGAGAAGCTCCTCCGGGACAAATTCTTTTTCCAGGCGGTCACCAACAGCGTGGAGTACATGTTCCTGACCCTTGTACTGATGATCCCGATCCCCATGCTGCTGGCCGTGCTGCTTGAGGGGCGGCTGGTAAAGGCAAAAGGGGTATGGAAGGTGATTATGTACATTCCGGCTCTCACCAGCGTGGTGATCTCCGGTATGCTTTTCCGGATGATGTTTTCAGAGGCTGCAGGCAGCCAGATGAACCAGCTCCTTGCGTTTTTCGGGAAGCTTCCCATTGCCTGGCTGAAGACGAAATGGACATCCTGGATCGCTTTGCTTCTTCTGTGTATGTGGAGATGGACCGGAGTGAACATGCTGTATTTCGTTTCCGGCCTGAAATCGATCGACACTTCGATTTATGAATCCGCGGATATCGACGGAGCCACCGGATGGCAGAAGTTCCGTTATCTGACGCTGCCGCTGATCCGTCCGACGACGATTTATGTCATTACGATTTCCGTCTACGCAGGTCTTTCCATGTTCCTGGAGAGCTTCATGCTGTGGAACGGAAATTCTTCCCCGAAAAATATCGGTCTGACGATTGTCGGTTACCTGTATAAACGAGGAATCGAGAAGAACGACCTGGGCTATGCCTGCGCGGTAGGTATGGTTCTTATGGTGATTGCCCTCGTGATCAATTTCATCCAGCTGGTCGCTACGGGTACATTCAAGAAGGAGGCGGGCTGATATGGCAAGAAATGCAAGCGGTCAGAAGACCATGGAATCCGGCCGGACGCTGCCGACGATCCTGGCCACCTGTTTATTTGTCATCCTTTGCGGTTTCATCGCGTTTCCGCTTCTTGCAGGCCTTCTGGCTTCCTTCCGCCCCGGCAGGGAGCTGGTACAGAACGGCCTGGCCATCAACTGGGATTTCAGTACGATGACCACGTCCAATTACAAATATCTGTTTGGACTTCTGGGCAATGACAGCAAGATCGATTCCGCAAAATACTTTATGTGGTACAAGAACTCTCTCATCCTGACCATTCTGACAGTGGTCCTGACCCTGCTGGTCTGCTACTTTGTCTCCTATGGCCTGACGATGTATAAGTTCCGGCTCCAGGGATTCCTGTTTTTCATGGTGATTGCCACCATGTGCGTTCCCTTTGAAATCCTGATGCTTCCTCTTTACCAGGAAGTGACGATGCTTCATATCATCAATACCAGAGCCGGCGTCATCCTTCCCGGCCTGTGTGCGGCTTCCACGATCTTTTTCTTCCGGCAGTATATGCAGAGCCTGCCGAAGGAGCTTCTCGACGCCGCCAGGATTGACGGATGTACGGAATACGGAATCTCCGTAAAGATCATGATGCCGATTACGAAGCCGGCATTTGCCTCCATGGCGATCCTGTGCGCCATGGGTTCATGGAACAACATGCTCTGGCCGATGCTTGTGTTCCGTGACACCAGCAAGTTTACTCTTCAGATCGGTTTAAATACATTGCTGACCCCCTATGGGAACAACTACGACCTTCTGATTGCGGGTTCCATGTTTGGTATTATCCCGATCCTGGCGATCTATCTGATCTTCCAGCGTTATCTCATCGACGGCATGACAGCAGGCGCAGTTAAAGGTTAATCAGCGGGAGAAGGATTACAATGGCAAAGTATTATATCAACGCACAGCATAAACTGAGCAAAATCAATAAGGAAATCTACGGCCATTTTTCGGAACATCTGGGTAGATGCATCTATGGAGGAATCTACGTCGGGGAGGATTCGGAAATCCCCAATGTCAACGGGATGAGAACCGACGTGGTGGAGGCTTTGAAGGAAATCCGCATCCCGGTTCTGCGCTGGCCGGGCGGCTGCTTCGCGGATGAGTATCACTGGAAGGACGGGATCGGTCCGAAGAAGCTCAGAAAAAAGATGGTCAACACCCACTGGGGCGGAGTGACAGAGGATAACAGCTTCGGTACGCATGAATATATGGAGCTGTGTTCACAGCTGGGCTGCGAGACATATATCAACGGAAATCTGGGAAGCGGAACCGTACAGGAAATGTCCGAATGGGTGGAGTATATGACGCTGGACGGCGTTTCTCCCATGACGGACTTAAGGGCTGCCAACGGGAGGGAAAAGCCCTGGAAGGTGGACTTTTTCGGTGTGGGAAATGAGAACTGGGGCTGCGGCGGCAATATGACGCCGGAGTATTATGCCAATGAATACCGCAGGTACCAGACCTACGTCCGCCAGTACAAGGACTCGGACAAGCCCGCGTCCATCGACAATCCGGAAAGAATCCGCCGCATTGCCTGCGGGCCGAACGTGGATGATATCGAATGGACGCAGGGACTGCTGAAAACCCTGTTCCGGCACTGCGAAGCGAAGTTCCACGGGAACACGGACGGGGTTTCCCTCCATTATTATGTGCTGCCCGAGGGCTTTGACAACAAGGTCAGCGCGACGCAGTTTGACGAGAAAATGTATTACAATACGCTCTCCAAGGCCTTCTATATGCAGAACCTGATTCTGATGCATCAGGCGGTCATGGATCAGTATGACCCGGAGAAAAAACTGGGACTGATCGTTGATGAATGGGGTGCCTGGTACGCGGTTGAGCCCGGCACCAATCCCGGATTCCTTTATCAACAGAATACGATGCGCGACGCGATGATCGCGGCCATTACATTGAATATCTTCAATAAACACTCCGACCGGGTGAAAATGGCCAATATCGCCCAGACCGTGAATGTTCTTCAGTCAGTCCTCCTGACGGAAGGCCCCCGCATGGTAAAGACGCCGACCTGGCATGTCTTTGATCTGTATAAGGAGCACCAGGACGCGCAGCTGGTGGAGAGCAGCCTGGAATCCGAAACCATCGGCGAAGGGGAATATCTGATTCAGAGTATTACGGAGTCGGCTTCCCTGGATGCGGAAGGAAACCTGCATATTACCGTGGCAAATCTGTCTCCCTCCAAGGCGTACAGCCTGGAAACCGTTGTGCAGGGAATGCCGGGCGGACCGGTCAGTGCCAGAATTCTCAGCGGGAAAATCGATGACAAGAACACGTTTGAACAGCCGGAGCTGGTTGGCTCAAAAGAATTTCAGGGGATTACCAGGTCAGAAAACGGCTTTTCGCTCACGATTCCGGCGTGCTCCGTGGCGGCCATCACCATAAAGGCGTGACATAAACGGGACAACCGGACAGGCAGGCACGGCCTTTGCCGGAAAGGAGTCTGGCGGTATGGGATCGGAAATACCCAGGGCAGCGTGGATCCGCTGCCGGAAATGTCTGCCGGGAGGAATGTCAAAGGAAGCCTTTTTCGAGGATCTGGAGCGGTATGTGGAACGAATCAGTCCGGATGAGCGGGTGAGTGAAGAAAGCTATTGGAAACGGCTGGAGATTTGCCGGGCCTGCGGCCAGCTGCAGGAAGGCATGTGCCGTATCTGCGGGTGCTATGTACAGCTCAGGGCAGCCTTGAAGGTGAAGGGCTGCCCCGAGGTGCACCCCAGGTGGACAGCTCAGCTTACCCCGTCGGTTGACGACAACCCGCAGCGGGCGGATGTGGTGTAGTTTGCACTGCAATCATTTATAATACATGACTCCGGGATTGTGGCAGCGTGCAGCGTGAAAACATCTATGGAGTCTTTTTTTTTTGGGATAATAAACCATCGGGAAGGAAAAATGATCAGAAAGAAAAAAAACCGGAAGGCCTTGATGCTTTTTGCGGCACTTGGGCTGGGTCTGGCTGCTGCGGCTTGCTGCGTGGCAGCAGACGACGCCCTTGAACCTGTTCACGTGTGCGTGCACGATCCGTCCATTATTCAGGACAAGGATGGGAAGTACTATCTCCTGGGATCCCATACGGCCTCCGCGGTGTCGGAGGATCTTATCCAATGGACGCAGCTGAACTGGGATTATGGAAACGGGAAAGACTTGCCCTTCTACGGCGATCTGCAGGAAACCTTTGCCGTTCCTTTTCAGTGGGCAGGGTTTGACGACGGCGACTGTGCGGGAAACGGGTATGCCATATGGGCGCCGGACATGATCTGGGATCCATATTATGAATGGGAGGACGGATCAGAGGGCGCGTATCTTCTGTACGTGTGCACCTCCTCCACCTGGAGAAGATCCTGTATCTGCTATCTGGCGGGAAAAGAACTGACCGGGCCGTTTTCCTATGTCGATACGGTTCTGTATTCCGGATTTACGAAAAACGGAGAGCCGGACGGAAACAGCAGCAGGAATACCGCCTGGGATCAGGATTACCTGAACCTGAAGACCCTGGTGGAAAAGGGAAGCGCCGGCGGGGGGATCGACGGGATCAGCGAAAAGTGGTTTTCCCAGGGCGGAGACTGGGATCACACCTATGCGCCGAATGCTATTGATCCCAACCTGTTCTTTGATGCCGGAGGGGAACGGCTGTATCTGTCCTACGGCTCCTGGTCCGGAGGATTATGGCTTCTGGAGCTGGATCCGGCGACAGGTGAGCCCTTCTACCCGGGCGAGGACGGCGTAGACGAATTATCCGGAAACGAAGTGGACCGGTATTTCGGGATTCACCTGATCGGGGGAGACCACGCTTCGGGAGAAGGACCCTATATCCGGTATGACGCACAAAGCGGTTACTATTACCTGTATTGCACCTATGGAGGTCTGTTTTCCTCCGGCGGATACAATATGAGACTGTTCCGGTCGGAAAACGTGAGCGGACCTTACCTTGACGCGGCGGGGAATCATGCAGAGGAAAACAAGGGAAATCAGGACCGGTACGGGATCAAGCTCATCGGGAATTACAGCTTCTACAACCAGATCGGAAAAAAGGCAGCCGGGCATAATTCGCAGCTGACGACCCAGGATAATGAGCGGTATCTGATTTATCATCAGCGATTTGATATCACTCCCCAGCTGGAGGCCCATGAGGTCCGTGTCCACCAGCAGTTCCTGAACGAGGATGGCTGGCCGGTTACCGCGGTTTATGAATACCGGGGAGAAAAGCCGGAGCATTACAGCGCACAGGATGTCGAGGGCAGATATGAATTTGTGAATCACGGGACCAAAACCGACGGGAATATGCTTACGACAGGTCTTCTGACGCTGCTTCCGGAAGGCAAGGTGGAAGGTGCGGCCCAGGGAAGCTGGGAGATGTCTGATTCCGGCCAGGACTTTGATTATCTTACCATGACTCTGGACGGAGTCGTATACAAGGGGATCTTTTTCCGCCAGAGAAAGGAAAACGCTGATCCGGAGCCGGTGATGACCTTTACCTGCATCGGAGAGGATAATACCTGTGTGTGGGGATCTGCCGCTTCTGAGGAGGAAGGCGGGCAGATGGCGGTGGAAACGGCCGCCGAGGCGCTGAAAAAGGAGATCCTGAAGGCGGTAAAGGCTCACGACATGCTTCCTTCGCAGATTCTGGACTGCGAGGTGGCCTGGCACAGCCCGGATCAGGACGTGATCACGGACGAAGGACAGGTTCTTGTCCCTTCCGAAACGGTCAAGCTGGATCTTGAAGCCACGATTACAAGCGGCGGAACGGAAATCTCCCGGACCTATCATGTGACGGTGAGGCCGGAGTGAAAAGCATTCCGCCCAAAAGGGCTTGCTGCTGAACTACGGATGGAACGGAAATCACACAGGAGCATCAACGCTTACGGATATCCGGCGGAGTACCGGATATCCGTAAGCGTTTTTTTGGTCAAATAATTCAGACTTCACAAAAAGACGGTTTTCGTATAGAATGGAAAGATCAGAAAAATATATGCCTGCGGGCATAATCATGAAGAGAGGAAAGATTCAATGCTCAATTACCTGAAGATATTTTTGATCTCCATGGTTCCTCTGATCGAGCTCAGAGGAGCAATTCCATATTCACAGTTTCTGGGGCTTCCGATTGTCACCTCTTATGTGGTCTGCATCATCGGAAACATGCTTCCCGTTCCGGTGATTTACCTTTTTGCGCGGAAGGTGCTGGAATGGGGAAAGGATAAACCGGTAATCGGCGGCTTTTTCCGTTTCTGCCTGGAAAAAGGGGAGAAGGGAGGAAAGAAGCTGACGGCAAAAGCCGGACGGGGACTTTTTGTCGCGCTGATGCTGTTTGTCGGAATTCCTCTCCCGGGAACCGGAGCATGGACAGGTACACTGGCGGCAAGTATACTCGACATGGATTTCAA
>CACZQU010000054.1 GCA_902783305.1 uncultured Lachnospiraceae bacterium
ATCCAGGGAAGCCAGCTCGCGCAGCTCCTCCCAGGCATAAATAATATTGTAACCGTCCACCAGCAGGAAATCATCCTTCGGCGCCGCCTTTTTCCCCTGCCTGGATAAGGATCCTTTACCGGAATCTCCCCCGGCAGAGGAAACCGCTTTCCCGGCATCCCGGGAAAGGCCCTGATCGCGGCTCTCCGCGTCTGCGCCTCCGGAATATACCACCTTCCTGGCCCGTCCCTGATCCAGTCTCCTTTTCACCGGACCGAAGGTTCTCTCAAAAATCGCCTGAAGCTCTTTGTCTTCTTCATAGCTTCCCATTGACGAAGCCCTCCGGCGGCCTGAGTCTCCGGTATTTCTGGCATAGGACAGCGCCCGGGATCCGGCACCTGCTGTGTCCTGTGCCCCGGAGGAGCCAGGCTCCATATCCCCCGCTTCCTCCGGATCCAGGTCCGTATCCCTTTCCCGACGTACCGCATGCTCAAATTCCGCCAGATCGGTCAGGTGCATATAATCCTCTACCTGATCCCATGGAACGATAAATCCGGCCCCATGGGCGCAGAAAACGGATCCGGTCGGATTGTCCAGGTCGCTTTCGCTGTCATATCCGATTTCCCGGATGATTTCATCCGGCGAAGTGACCGGCTCATAGCCTTTCAGGGAACAGAAAATCCTTCCCCTTCCGCCGGAATAAGCCGCGATTTCCTTGGGATATTCTCTCATCCGGGAGACTGGAGCGCTTCCCTTAAGCACACTGACTTCTCCTTCCATTTCCATCGGAAGGAAGGATCCACCCATTTTCCGGATATCCATCATCGCCCTTCCGGCCAGCTCCGGCGGCAGCTCTATCCGGAATTCATAATACGGCTCCAGCAAAACGGACGCCGTCTTTTTGAGGCCGTTGCGGACAGCGCGGTACGTCGCCTGGCGGAAGTCGCCTCCTTCGGTGTGTTTGACATGGGCCCGTCCGTTGATCAGTGTGATCTGGATATCCGTGAGAACGGATCCCGTCAGAACCCCGATATGCTCCTTTTCCGTCAGATGCGTCAGGATCAGCCTCTGCCAGTTTCTGGCCAGCACATCCTCGCTGCAGGCGGTAAACACCGTCACGCCGCTGCCCGGCTCACCGGGCTCAAGCAGCAGGTGTACCTCTGCGTAGTGCCGGAGCGGTTCGAAATGTCCCACACCGATCACCGCCTGGGCAATCGTTTCTTTATAGACAATATTTCCGGGGCCGAAATCTGCTGCCACATGAAAGCGGTCCCACAGAACCCTTTTCAGGATTTCGGTCTGCACCTCCCCCATCAGCATCACATGGATTTCCTTCAGGTGGGGATCCCACACAATATGAAGCTGCGGATCCTCTTCCTCCAGCTCCCGCATGTTTTTCAGCATCCAGTGGATGTTGCAGTCCGACGGAAGAAGCAGGGTAAACTCCAGAACCGGTTCCAGGACCGGCATCGTCTCTTCGGTTTCGTTTCCCAAGCCTTCGCCCGGGTATGTCCGGGAAAGACCTGTCACCGCGCAGACACAGCCTGCACCGGCTTCCTGGATCAGCTCATATCTCGGGCCGGAATAGAGCCGGATCTGATCCACCTTCTCCCTCCACTCACTGAGATTTCCCGGCGCTTGATTCCCGCCATCCTCAGCTTCCTCTTCCTTCCCGCGGCCCCATATCCTCCCGGACAGGATTTCCTTTACCTTGAGCGAGCCGCCCGTGATTTTCAGGAAGGTCAGGCGGTTTCCCTGTTCATCCCGGGAAATCTTGAAGACCCGCGCCCCAAACGTATCCGGATATTCCCGGGGAGCGGTATACCTTTCGAGTCCATTGAGAAACTCTTCCACACCGTCCATCTTCAGGGCTGATCCAAAATAAACCGGAAAAAGGGTTCTCTCCCGGATACAGGCCGCCACCTCGTTCTCAGGCAGTTCTCCCTTCTCCAGATACTGCTCCATCAGGGATTCCGAGCACATGGCAGCATTTTCACCAAAAGCCTCCCTGTCCGGATCCGAGAAATCCACGCAGTTTCCGTCCAGCCTGTGCTGCAGCTCCTTGAGGAGCGCATCCCTGTCGCTCCCCTCCTGATCCATTTTGTTGACAAAGAGGAAAACCGGGATGTGGTACCGCTCCAGCAGCCTCCATAATGTCATGGTATGCCCCTGCACTCCGTCCTTCCCCCCGATCAGCAGGATGGCGATATCCATAACCTGAAGGGTTCTCTCCATCTCCGATGAAAAGTCCACATGACCCGGCGTATCCAGAAGGGTGATCCGTGTATTGCCGGAGGGCAGATCCAGAATGGCCTGCTTGGAAAAAATCGTGATTCCTCTCTCCCTTTCCATCGGGTTATTGTCCAGGCAGGTATTCTCGTCATCAACCCTGCCGCGCTCCCTCAGGTTGCCGCACAGATACAAAAGTCCTTCTGACAGTGTGGTCTTGCCTGCGTCCACATGAGCCAGAAGACCGACACACAGCTGTCTTCGGTCTTGCCGGTTCTTTGTAAAGGAATCTCCCATAAGCATTCTCCTCGTGTTTTGCGATGTGAACATTACTATTCAGCCGTCCCTCCCTTCATTCCAGATTCGCGCCTGTCGGCGCTTTTCCGCCCCGCTTCGCGTGGCTGAATCTGTCATGAAGGGACGGCTGAATAGTAACGGCGGAACAGTTTACTTCACGTAACAGACGTCTTCTTTCCAGTACAGGCAGTGCTCCTTCTCCCACTCAGCGGTCAGGCGGAATCCGTGTCCGCAGGGGCAGTGCCAGTCATGATAGGATCTGGCGGGGCGGCCGAATGCCTCCAGGACCGCCATGATCGTACCGCCATGAACCACCATCGTGATTTCCGGCAGCAATATGCTTTTTTCCATGAGAGTCATAAAGGAGTGCGTCACCCGCCTGCAGAACGTTTCCTTGTCCTCTCCTCCGGGGCACCTTCCGCAGCATCCTCCGTCCACCCAGTCCTGATACTCTTTCCGGCCGGAAAGCTCCTGGCAGTTTTTTCCTTCAAAGATGCCAAAATTCATCTCCGCCAGACCAGGGACGCAGATCTGCCTGGCAGAAGGAAAAAGGAGGG
>CACZQU010000055.1 GCA_902783305.1 uncultured Lachnospiraceae bacterium
CGGAAAAGAGGATGTCACGGTACAGCATATCAGCGCACTGGCGGCATGGATCTTCAAACGTCCCGTCAAGGCCAGGCTCAGCCGGCAGGAGTCCATCCGGCTTCATCCAAAGCGTCATGCCATGGAAGGGACGTTCACCCTCGGATGTGACGAAAACGGGATTTTCACAGGTCTGGACTGTGAGATTTATTTTGATACGGGTGCCTATGCCTCCCTGTGCGGACCTGTGCTGGAGAGAGCCTGCACGCATTCCGTGGGACCGTACTGTTACCAGAATACGGATATCCGCGGATATGGATACTATACCAACAATCCTCCGGCCGGCGCATTCAGGGGATTCGGCGTAAGCCAGAGTGAATTCGCGCTGGAGAGCATGATCAATCTGCTGGCGGAAAAAGTCGGAATTTCTCCCTGGGAAATCCGTTACCGCAATGCCATTGAACCGGGAAAGGTACTGCCAAACGGACAGATTGCCGACTGTTCGACTGCGTTGAAGGAGACATTGCTGGCGGTAAAGGATGTATACGAGGCTAACCGGTCCCATGCGGGAATTGCCTGTGCCATGAAAAACTCGGGCGTAGGAGTCGGACTGCCGGACAAGGGAAGGGCAAAGCTCGTGATCGAGGACGGTGTCTGCGTAATCTACTGCGCTGCTTCCGATATCGGACAGGGATGCCTGACGGTATTCTGCCAGGATGTTGCACAGGCAGCAGGGCTTCCGCTTTCCAGGATCCGGATTGGCAGCGGAAGTACGGAGACCGCTCCGGATTCCGGCACGACTTCCGGTTCCAGGCAGACGCTGCTTTCCGGCGAAGCGGTCCGGCAGGCGGCACTTCAGCTCAATGAAGCGTTGAAGAATACAGGAGGAGATCTTGCGGCGCTTAACGGGCAGGAGTTTTTCTATGAATATTTTGAGCCTACGGATAAGCTGGGAGCCGATGTCCCCAATCCCAAAAGCCATATCGCATATGGATATGCTACCCATGTGGTGATCCTGGACGAGGACGGCCGGGTGAAGGAGGTCTATGCGGCCCATGATTCCGGAAGGGTAGTGAATCCTGTTTCCATTCAGGGACAGATCGAAGGGGGAGTACTGATGAGCATGGGATATGCCCTGACCGAGGATTTCCCGCTTAAGGATGGCGTTCCCCAGGCAGGATTCGGCACGCTCGGACTTCTCCGTGCGCCTCAGATCCCCGACATTCATGCGATTTATGTGGAAAAGGAAGAGCTTCTGCCAACCGCTTACGGCGCGAAGGGGATCGGAGAGATTGCGGCGATCCCTACAGCTCCGGCCGTACAGGGAGCATATTATGCCCTGGACGGGGTTTTCCGCACGAAGCTCCCGTTGGAAAAAACATGGTACAGGCCATGAATATCGAAAAGCCAGGAGTGCCCCAGGAGGGTTATTCTGTTCATGGTTTACCCGAAACACCACGCACGGGGAGGGTCAGACCATGAACAGTAACCCTGGAGGATCATGGTTCCCCGGCAGTTTCTCCCGGTCTGTACGTCCTTACAAAGGAGGCAGTGAAGATGGCATTGGATTATGAAAAGATCAAGGAAGCAGCTGAAAAATATCGTCCGGATATGGTAAGCTTTTTGCGAAAAATGATTTCCCACCCAAGCGAAAGCTGCGAGGAAAAGGAAGTCGCAGCCTGCGTCAAAGAGGAGATGGAGAAGCTTGGCTTTGACAAGGTAGAGGTTGACGGACTCGGTAATGTCATCGGATGGATGGGAGAGGGAGACAAGATCATGGCCATCGACTCTCACATTGACACTGTAGGCATCGGGAACATCGACAACTGGGAGCATGATCCATATGAAGGGTATGAAACGGACGAGATTATCTACGGCCGCGGCGGCTCTGACCAGGAGGGGGGTATGGCCAGCGCAGTATACAGCGCCAGGATCATGAAGGATCTGGATCTGATCCCTAAGGGATACCGGATCATGATCGTAGGAAGCGTACAGGAGGAAGACTGCGATGGAATGTGCTGGCAGTATATCTGTCAGAAGGACGGAATCATTCCGGAATTTGTCATCTCTACTGAGCCTACAGACGGAGGGATTTACCGCGGACACCGCGGACGGATGGAAATCCGTGTGGATGTCAATGGAATTTCCTGCCACGGCAGCGCTCCGGAGCGCGGAGACAACGCGATATACAAAATGGCGGACATCATCCAGGATGTCCGTTCGCTGAATGAAAACGGCTGCGGAAAGGAAGACGAGATCAAGGGCCTCGTAAAGATGCTGGAGCCGGAATACAATCCGGAGCATTATGAGGATGCCAGATTCCTCGGCCGTGGGACATGCACCGTCTCCCAGATCTTTTTTACCTCCCCCAGCCGTTGCGCAGTGGCGGACAGCTGTTCCATTTCCATTGACCGTCGTATGACGGCAGGCGAGACATGGGATTCCTGCCTGGAGGAGATCCGCCAGCTTCCCAGCTGTAGAAAGTATGGAGATGATGTCCGGATCTCCATGTATATGTATGACAGGCCTTCGTGGACAGGGGAGGTCTATGAGACCGAGTGCTATTTCCCCACCTGGATCAACAAAGAAAATTCAGCTCATGTGCAGGCTCTGGTCGATGCCCACAAGGCTCTCTATGGCGATAAACGCCAGTCCTCCCCATCGAGTGCGGAGAAGAGAAACCGTCCTCTGATCGACAAATGGACGTTTTCCACCAACGGGGTGGCGATCCAGGGAAGATATGGGATCCCTTGCGTGGGCTTCGGCCCCGGAGCGGAAAGTCAGGCTCATGCGCCGAATGAAGTCACCTATAAGGATGACCTGGTCAGATGTGCGGCTGTTTATGTCGCGGCACTGAATCTTTATGATGCCGGAAAAGGAACCGGGGACGTGACACAGTACAGGGCAGGAAAGACAGACAACAATATTCTGTAAGAAAAACAGAGAATAGTACTTACTATCCTTTCCGGATAGTATACTCGCGGGAACAGATTCATGATTGCCGTGCAAAATGACTCCTGCGGATGGTTCCCCGCGGTAAATGCAGAAGTACTTTCAGTATAGTAAAAAGGAACGGATTATGGACAGGAAATTAGCGGATTACATCGACAGATTGAAAAGCCTGAATTTTCAGGGAATGTACGAGGGAGATTTTTTCCTTACATGGGAAAAGACAGAAGAGGAGATCAAGGCGGTATTTACTGCGGCAGATGCGCTCCGCCTGATGAGAGAGAGCAATATATCCACCAGAATATTTGACTCCGGGCTGGGAATTTCCCTGTTCCGGGATAATTCCACCCGGACCCGTTTTTCCTTTGCCTCCGCCTGCAACATGCTGGGGCTCGAGGTCAGGGATCTGGATGAAGGGAAGAGTCAGATCGCTCATGGGGAAACCGTTCGTGAGACGGCCAATATGATTTCCTTTATGGCAGATGTCATCGGAATCCGGGATGACATGTATATCGGCAAAGGAAACAAATATATGCACGATGTGGTGGACGCCGTCACCAAAGGCTATGAGGCGGGCATACTGGAGCAGAAGCCAACCCTGGTGAACCTGCAGTGCGACATCGATCATCCGACCCAGTGCATGGCGGATCTGCTGCATGTCATCAATACCTATGGCGGCGTGGAAAAGCTGAAAGGGAAAAAGATCGCCATGACATGGGCTTATTCCCCCAGCTACGGCAAACCGCTCTCCGTACCTCAGGGTGTAATCGGCCTGATGACCCGGTTTGGAATGGATGTGGTGCTGGCTCATCCGGAAGGCTATGAGGTGATGCCTGAGGTCGAAAAGACAGCCATGGAGAATGCAAAGGCTTCCGGAGGCAGCTTCACGAAGACCGGTTCCATGGAGGAGGCCTTCAAGGACGCTGATATCGTCTATCCCAAGAGCTGGGCGCCTTTTGCCGCCATGGAGAAAAGAACCGATCTGTACGGCCGGGGCGATCTGGAGGGAATCAAAGAGCTCGAAAAGGAGCTTCTGGCACAAAACGCAAAGCATATGGACTGGTGCTGTACCGAGAAGCTGATGGCTTCCACCAGGGATCAGAAAGCCATATATCTGCATTGCCTGCCCGCCGATATCAACGGGGTCAGCTGTGAAAACGGCGAGGTAGAGGAAAGCGTGTTTGACCGTTACCGGGATTCGCTGTACAGACAGGCCAGTTACAAGCCTTATATCATCGCCGCGATGATCCTGCTTGCCAGGCAGAAAGATCCCTGCGCAACACTTGAAGCTTTAGCAAAACAGAATACGCCAAGGCATCTGAAATGATGAGATGGACAGCGAAGAAAAAATTATAATATGCAGTTTTACTGAACCCTTGTAATATCGGGGGTTCAGTTTTTTGGTGTAATAATTGCAGCCGTCATGATCGTTCCTGGCGTTCCGTTTGACGCTGCCGATGGCGACATGGATGAAGGCCAATTGTTTTATCCTTTTTAGGACCTTACGTTGCGGTTTTAAACAATGCTGTCAGAAAATACAGATTAGAATAGAAAATCCCGATACCGATGTTCATTGTCGCGTTTGTACCGCTTACCGATCTTCTTCGCCTGGTCGAGGAAGTAGTAGATGTTTCGCTCTGTATCGTCCAGCTTTTGCGTATTCCTCGCCATGCGCAGTCCGAAATATTCTTTGAGCACTATGGTCTGGGCGAATTTGGGGTTTTGCGCAGCAATCAGGGATAAAAGAGAGACATTCTGATATAAAAGCTCAGATCCGGGCCCAAGCCGAAAGAAATGTCAGAGAAAAGCAGCAGGAAGGACTAAACAGATAAGGATCTGTGCATA
>CACZQU010000056.1 GCA_902783305.1 uncultured Lachnospiraceae bacterium
AGTGGCGGTTTTCACATCCCGTATGTTATAATTGAATCGAACAGGAGCATAGTACGGATGCAGCTTGCATTCTATGCGCATCAAGTCAGGGGAAATTTTCTGCTGCTGACATTATTGTTTTTTAGCGATACAGGTAAGGAACCGGATGAAGAATAAAAAAACGACCTCGCTTCGCAGAGTGATCATTCGTATCATGGCCTTGACTGTTCTTGTGATCGTCATGCTGCTGGTCTTGCTTGACGGATATATGATCCAGAACTACCGTGAGGCGACAAAAGCTGAATGGAAAACGACTCTTGGCCGATACACAGATGAGATCAAAAGCGATCTGGACAATATCAATTCAGATCTGTATGACATTTACAGTTATGATTCCAATTATGAAAAACTGAAAACGGTGAAAGGAGTTGAAGCGTTCCCTTATGCGTACGCGTTTGAAGACCGCCTGAAGACACAGCTGCTTTTAAAGAAACGGGCCTGCGGGTATCTGCTGCTTTTCGATAATGCGCAGAAGAAGAGATATTTTTTCGGCCTGGAATCATTTTCCAATGCGGAGATCGAGGAGCTGAAACGGCAGGCGGAACGGTTTTCCGCCGCGGATGAAGCGCTCAGGGACTGGTTCTATACAGTGGTACAGGAAAAGGCTTACGGCATTGGTATTTACCGTGACGGCGGCGTATCTCTTTCGGTATTCTACAGCCTTGATAACAGCATAAAAGAGCTGGAAGATGAATTGAAGAATACCGGCGCGGAAGTATTTATCGAGCATGACGGAACAGTACTTGGCGGCGAGGAACGATCGGTCAGGTATGAAGGCGCCCTGGAATATCAGGACGAGGTCCGGGACGGCGTATATTATTATGAAAAACCGGTCAGAAGAGCCGATCTGTCTCTGCACCTGGCGATTCCCGTGAATATGTGGACATTCGTCAATACCCAGCAGATCATGGTCATTGTGATCACTTTGGTGGTTTTCCTGATCTCGCTTTTGTTCCTCCGTCATCTCAATAAGGACCTGTTTCATCCGATGGATGATCTGATCGAAGACATGCGGAGGATAGGAGGAGGCGACTGGAGCAGCGGGATCCATACGAGTTCCCGGTACAAGGAGGTTCAGCAGGTGATCGAGACCACTGACAGGATGATCGATGAGATCGAGTCTCAGAAACTGGTCGCCTATGAAAAAACCATCCAGGAGCAGAAAGCCAGGATGCAGTATCTTTCCTTGCAGCTGAACCCACACTTTTATCTGAACGGATTGAAGACATTAAACTTTCTGGCGATCAAGGGTGAAAATGAAAAAATACAGGAGATCATTATCCTGCTGTCCTCCTACCTCAGATACCTTCTTCAACGCGAAGAGGAGATGGTCTCTCTGGAACAGGAGATCGAGTTTACAAAGTCCTATGTACATTTATATCAGACTATGACGGATCGTAAGATCATCGTAGACTGGCGGGTCGGCCAGGAGACCATGAGCTGTATGATCCCGCGCCTTTGCATTCAGACCTTTGTGGAGAACAGTTTTAAATATGCGAAGGTCGGCAACATGGACATTCCGCTTTCACTGGTGATCAGTACGGGCCGGTTTCTATCCGAGGGAAAGGAGTATCTGGAGATCCTGATCAGAGATAACGGAGAAGGATATAAGGAAGAGCTGCTGACAGTTCTGAATGAAGCGCCGACAGAAGGAGGCGTTTCTGTCGGGATCAATAATCTGAAACGGAGATGCGGCTTTCTTTATGAGGAAGATGTTCAATTTGCATTTTACAACGACAGCGGAGCTGTAAGTGACGTGTTTTTCCCGTGGATCACGAGACAGTCTGCGGCTGAAAGGGGGCGACAGGACTGAATTTACTGATAGTGGACGACCAGAGTACGGTGGTAGACGGCCTTAAGGACGCGCTGACCGGGAGAATGACAGATATAGATGAGATCTATACAGCCGGTTCTGCGGAAGTGGCCAGGCTTACCATGAAGAGCTTCCCCGTGGATATTCTTCTGACGGATATAGAGATGCCGGAAGAAAACGGCCTTGCCTTGTTTAAGTGGGCCATGAAGGAATACCCGGAGACGGTCGGCATATTTCTGACGTCCCATGCGGAATTTGAATATGCGAGGGAAGCGATACGGCTGGGAGGATTCGATTATATCCTGCAGCCTGCGAGAATGGAGGAGATCGAGTCTGTACTGGCCCGGGCGGTGCAGGAAGCCAGGAAGAAAAAGCAGGCGATCTGGCTGGAACGAAGCGGGTTCCGGATCCATGATCAGCGAGAGATGATGCTGGAACTGCTTCTGATCAAAACCAGAGAAGAAAACCGGGACGAATGCGAGAGAATATATGGAAAACTGGAATCGATCGTTTCGGAAGAAGATGGACGATCGGTATTCTGGACGGCGCGGATCAGGATCGTTCATTTTGAGAAAAAGAACAATGCCTGGGACGCCGATCTGATCAAGATGGTTTTCCGGAATGTGCTGGAAGAGCTTCTGGAGCCTCAGAAGGCATCCGTCATGGCAGCCCGGGAAGATATCGTCAGTTATTTCCTGGCGGCGGCCGTGCAGGAAGGACGGCTGGAAGAGACACAATGGAAAAAGGCCCTTGAGACTTTTACATCCTTTATCAATAACCATATGGATTTTGAGATCGCGGTCTTCCCTGATCCGAGGATCACCAGGATCTATGATGCAGGCCTGCCGGACAAGAAGAAAGAGAACAGGCCCGGACTGCACTGGAAGGAAGAGGAGTCCGGGGAAGACGGAAAGACTGCCGATGAAGATATCGCCGCGAGGATCCGGAAGGCGCAGGATTATATACGGGAAAACATCGGACGCAGCATCACCAGGACGGAGGTCGCGCAGTATCTCCATATCAACGAAGACTATTTTACAAGATGTTTCAAAAAAATCACCGGATATACATTTAAAGACTACGATATTCTGGTCAGGATGGAAACCGCAAAGAACCTTCTGGAACAGACGAAGCTCCCGGTCAGCATGATCGCCGGGAAGGTCGGATTTGACAATTTTTCCCATTTTTCGCAGTCTTTCCGTAAATATTCCGGCAAAACACCGTCGGATTACCG
>CACZQU010000057.1 GCA_902783305.1 uncultured Lachnospiraceae bacterium
GGATTTCTTCTGCATCAATGACAAAAGGAAGCATTCCCCAGTTGATCAGGTTTGAACGATATCTTTTGGTCGCATATTCATGGGCAATGTTTGCCCATCCGCCCAGCACCTTCTGACAGGAAGCTGCCTGCTCCCTGGCCGAACCGTCTCCCGGCTTCACCGCAAAAATCGTACTTCCGATTCCCAGACTGTTCTCTCCCTGGTCAAAGCCCGGGGCAAATGAACGGATCCGGCTGAAGATCTCCTTAAGTCCGCTTACGGTTTTCAACGGATCCTCTCCTGATTCGAGTGCCTTCTGACCTTTCTGGATCTCCTTTGCCCTGCCTACATAGTCAGGATCCTTTCTGGAAAGAGTAAACTCCGCAAGTCCCAGCGGATTGGAACGATAGGATGAAGTTTCTCCTGAAGGGATCAGCTCATCCGTGGTGGTTACCGGATCATGGATCATGGATACAACCCGCAAAAGAAGGTTTTGTGCCAGAGCCGGCATGGCCGGCCAGTCTTTGATGTTTGGTCCAAAGTGAATCGGCACTTCAGGATCCGCCTGTCCATGACTGTCAAACACCCTGTTTGCGTAAATCGCTGAATCAAAATGATAACGCAAAGAGGAATACCCTCCCTCATATTCCTGCGCCGAGGTCAGAAGTCCTCCGTTTGCGGCTGTAGCAGCGATAGAACGAGCATCCATCAGCGCCACCGAAGCAATCTGGCCATTCTGAATTTTGGAGCCCTCCCTGTTCGGAAAGTTTCTTGTCGTATGGCGGATACTGAAGGCATTATTGGCAGGAGTATCCCCTGCGCCGAAGCACGGACCACAGAATGCGGTTTTCACAACCGTACCTGTTTCCAGCAAAGAGGCCAGAACACCATTTCTGGCTATCTCCATATAAATCGGCATACTGGCCGGATAAACACTCAGGGTAAAAGCACCATTCCCGATGCTTTTCCCTTTGAGTATATCCGCTGCCGCGCAGATATTCTCAAATCCGCCGCCTGCACAGCCGGCGATAATTCCCTGTTCTACATAAAATTTTCCGTTCCTGACTTTCTCCTTCAGGCTGTAGGAAACCTTTCCCTCCAGACTGGCAAGAGCCTTCTTTTCGACATCCTCCAGAATATCATAAGGATTTTTCTTCACCTCATCGATTTCATAGACATTGCTGGGATGGAAGGGCATGGCAATCATCGGACGAATACCGGAAAGATCCACCTCCACACAGCCGTCATAATACGCTAAAGGCGCAGGCTGAAGCTGACGGTAAACCTCCTCCCTCCCGTGGATTTCATAGAATTCCCGGATCGTTTCATCCGTCTGCCAGACAGACGTAAGGCAGGTGGTTTCCGTAGTCATGACATCTATTCCGATCCGGAAATCGGCGCTTAAGCCCGCAACACCGGGACCAGCAAACTCCATTACGGCATTTTTGACATACCCATTGGCGAAAACCTTCCCGATCAAAGCCAGAGCCACATCCTGAGGACCAACACCCGGCGCGGGAGATCCTTTCAGATAAATGCAGATAACCTTCGGCATATTGATGTCATATGTCTGGGACAGAAGCTGTTTCACCAGCTCAGGACCTCCCTCACCCACGGCCATCGTTCCCAGGGCTCCGTAACGGGTATGGCTGTCGGATCCCAGAATCATAGTGCCCGGCTCGGCCATCATCTCTCTGGCAAACTGATGAATCACCGCCTGATGAGGGGGCACATAAACGCCTCCATATTTCTTTGCACAGGAAAGACCGAACATGTGATCGTCCTCATTAATGGTCCCTCCGACAGCGCAAAGAGAATTGTGACAATTGGTCAGCACATAAGGAATGGGAAACCTCTCCAGGCCGGACGCCCGGGCTGTCTGGATGATTCCTACAAATGTGATGTCATGAGAAGTCAGTTTGTCAAAACGGATCCGGAGCTTTCTCTCATCCCCGGAGACATTGTGTGCCTGAAGAATGGACCATGCAATCGTTCCTTTCGCCGCTGTCTCCCTGGAAACAGGAAACGAAGCCTGGGATTGTGGAACCAGTTCTCTGCCGTCCTTCAGATAAACACCGTCATCATATAATCTGATCATTTTTTCCTCCTGTGAGCAGCAACATGTTTTCGGTATTATACAATACTTTTCGGAATTTGTCTTTTCTTTTTCTTTCATGAATCATATAATAATTGAGTTTACCGTTCACGGATGATGTGTCATGACACGCATAGCCGGATGACGCCCGAAAAGAGCAGACCGTGTACGACAGTCAACACAATATTGCACATGAAAGGAACCGGTCCTACTATGTTTCGAATCTGGGGAAAAATATGGAAAGAAAATCATCTGATCAAAGATATGATTTATGAAGAAGAAGGCTCCGATACCCGTACACACAAAATTATGCGGGGTCTGGAGAAAATATGCTGTGAATTCGACCTGCCGGTTCCGGTCTGGCTGGACGCGAACATTAAGGATTTCCAGCTCCACGCCAGGACACGGTTCCGCCAGGATCATTTTATGGAAGCCATTCCATTTGATTATCTTGAAATCCAGGTCATTGAAGAGGATTGAAATCCGTCATGAAACGGTAAAAAGCAAACCAGTAGGTGTCCTGGGCATAGCGCTTCCACAGATTCCATGCCGTCCCGTTTCTGAAGGATTCGTCAAGCCTTCCGGAAAA
>CACZQU010000058.1 GCA_902783305.1 uncultured Lachnospiraceae bacterium
CGAATATAGGGGCGTGCAAATAATCCATCGCTCCACTTGCGAGCAAGCTCGCAGTGGAGCATGGCTTTTTGCACTGGAGTCATAAATCAGAACAATTCCCTCATGACCAGAACGGTAATTCCGGGATTGTCGCCGGGTATGATCCGCTTTATTTTTGGCTCATACCGGTATTCCTCGTATATCATGGTCCGCAGGCTGGTGCCGCGGTTGTAACCGTGAATCAGCTGGATCTGGTAGG
Organism: uncultured Lachnospiraceae bacterium; assembly: GCA_902783305.1. Classification (GTDB taxonomy): domain Bacteria; phylum Bacillota; class Clostridia; order Lachnospirales; family Lachnospiraceae; genus Blautia_A. The sequence goes on from CACZQU010000058.1 coordinate 239, forward strand.
TTGCGGCATCTGCATCGGCAATGGCCTTGTCGATTACCTCGATTGCCTCTTCCCGCCGCAGTCCATGCAGGTCAACTTTTACAAAAGCACTCATCGCCTGTCACCTCTTCTCTTTTTCCATCCGGTACTGTTCCGGGGTCATTCCCACCTTTTTCCTGAATATCCGGAAGAAATATTTGGGGTTGTCATATCCCACGGCCTTCGAAATCTGGTACATCTTGCGGCTTGTTCCGGAAAGCATTTCCTTGGATTTTTCGATCCGCACATCGTTCAGATAATCCACGAATTTCATCCCTGTCTTCTGCCGGAACAGGGTACTGAGGTAACTCCGGTTCAGGTAGAAGAGAGAGGCGATGAAGTCCTGGGTAAGGTCCTTGTGATAATTTCTCTGGATATAGACCTGCACTCTCTCGATCACGTCATCCAGAGCATAGACGCTTTCGGTCTTCAGCATTTGAGTGATATTCAGGAAGAACTGCAGATAATAATCCTTCAGCTCCTGGAGCCGGAAGATCTGTCCCACGATATTCTGCATACTGCCGGAGGAGGATTCGTTTTCCTGCTTCAGATAGGAATTCAGGATCCTGCGGCATTGATTGGACAGGGTATAGCAGTAGTATTTCGCGTCACCCAGGGTAAACGAAGGGAGGGAGGCAAACCAGGAAAACAGGCTGTCTGTCAGGTTCAGTACTTCTTCGGCCATTCCCGCTTCGATACGGAACAGAAATTCATTTTCCTGAGCCCATACCACCGAACGGGGGCTGCTTTCTCCCTGATACCAGAAAAACTGCTGCGAGGGATCGGTCAGTTCCTGCTGGTTCAGGGCAGCCGAGGTCTCTTCAAAAGCGGTATGAAGGTCGTTCAGGCCGCTGTGGACCTGACTGATCCCGATCAGCAGAGAAAGCTCCAGCTGGAAGGCGCTCTGAATCAGGGAATCGCTGATCTGCCGCACCAGATTCCGGGTGTTGACTGCACCTGAACCGGGCAGAAACAGGATCAGGAAGCCGACTGTCGGAGAAACACTGCTGGGCAGGAACAGGGCAAGATCTCCGAACCCGCCCTCTTCCAGCCATTCCTGAACAGGGAAATTCACAGGCTGGGCGGAAAAATGAAGGGTCAGCAGGATCATCTGATGGGTGTCATTGATGAATTTAAGCTTGTCCGAGGAGATGGAAGCTTCTCCGGTGTGAAAGCCCAGGATCAGATTGGTCAGGTACTGCCGGTCATATTCATAATAAGCAGCTTCCTTCTGCTCATAGCTGTCTGTGATCTGACGGGAGAGAGTCTGGGTATTTTCCAGCCGCGAGATCGCACGCTGTACGCATTCCTGGATGGCTTCCCGGCTGAAGGGCTTCAGGATATAATCAATGGCATCGGCGGAAATAGCCGTTTTGATATAGTCGAAGTCCCGGAAGCCGCTGATGACGATCAGGGGCATACCCGGATAATGCCCGGAAAGATACTCCAGCAGCTGAGTTCCGTCCATGCCGGGCATCTGCATATCCAGGATCACAAAATCGGGTTTTTCTGCTTCGACCAGCCGTATCCCTGCCTGTCCTTCATCTGCTTCACCGATACACTGAACCAGATCACTCATGGGGGACAGCTTTTTTATAGTGCCTTTTCGGATCAGACTTTCGTCATCCACGATAATGTAAGTATACATGTCTTATGCTCCTGCGCTTCATTCAGAGACATTTTCCTCCGACAGTCCGGGCTGTCCGCTGTTATTACGGCTCAGAGCTGCCTGAGCAGCGTCCGGGTCTGTCCTCCTGCATCATTTCCAATCATATCTGCCGGGACAAAAGACTTCTAGTCTAACAGCGGAAGCCGGATCTGCACATCGGTGCCTTCGCCAGGCCGGCTGGCGACCGTGAGCCCGTAGCCCCGGCCATAGTACAGCTCGATACGGGAATGGATGTTTTTCAGACCGATACTCTGTTTGTTGCGATGTCCAAGCTCAGTGAAGGAGGCTTCTTCATTCAGGCTTTTCTGCAGCCTGTCCAAGGTTTCTTCATCCATTCCCTGTCCATTATCCTTCACATCGATCAGAATACACCGGTCGAAGATCCGGCCGGACAAGGTTATGGCATCTCCGCAGCTGCAGTAATGTAATCCATGATATAAGGCGTTTTCCACCAGGGGCTGAAGGATCAGCTTCAGTACCCGGAGCTGCCGGAATTGCGGAGTCATGTCTGTCTCCAGCCGGAATCGGTTGTCAAACCGGATCTGCTGGATGGATACATAATCGTTCACATGGTTCAGCTCATCGTCCACCGTAACCAGCTCACTCCGGGTCTTCAGGGTATACCGGAACATATTGCCAAGGGCCAGGGACATGGTGGCAATCTGCTCGTTGTCATCGAGCTCGGCCATGCTGTTGATCGCTTCCAGAGTATTGAACAGAAAGTGGGAATTGATCCGGGCTTCCAGGGATTTCATCTGGGCATCCAGGATCACAAGCTTGTCCTGATAGTCCTGTTTGACGGCGGAATTCAGAGATTCCACCATGGCGTTGTATTCGTTGTACAGGGTGCCGATTTCGTCTGTCCGGTCCAGATAGCGAGTCGACTGGATGAGGGTGTGACCGGTCTGGGAAGCCATTTTCCGGCTCAGATGACCGATCGGATTGACAATATAACCTGAAATAAAATAGGAACAGATGATCAGGGCGATAATGCAGATGGCTCCGATCAGGATCATCAGGATGCCGGTCACATTGAATTCTCTGAAGAGGGATGCATAATCCACCGAGACAGTCAGGCAAAGAGGCGTCAGACTCAGACCGGTCTTCTGAATATTGGTGCGGTTTCCGGAAAAATTGTGGATTCCGTCAGTGTAATTGGTATACAGCACGTCGGAAGTATCTTTGTTGTCGATGGTGATGAGGGTGAGATCCGGCATCGGGTTGACGGAGCTCAGATCGAACATGGAAGGATCACAGTCGATGAGAAGCACTCCCATCAGCTTATGGGTATAAACATCCTTCAGACAC
>CACZQU010000059.1 GCA_902783305.1 uncultured Lachnospiraceae bacterium
GTCATAGACAGCAAATTCCCGGTTTACGATCTTGAGATCGGAGAAAAGAACAAAGACTTCAGGAAGGGAAACGAAGAAAAACTGAAAAAGCAGTTCGGTGATATCAGAATCGGAATGCATGAGCTGTCAGCAGAGCTTTTCAATTACCGCAATTACAATAATCCTGAGCTGAACTGCGGAAGGTCAGAATTCTATCTGGCGGGGTATACTCTCTGGAAAAAGAGTATTTCCAATAAAGGCTTTGACTATGTGGAAGACGCATCCATCCTGAAGGATTATTTTTACAGGAAGCCGATGGATGGAAGCGTAATATCACTTGAAGAGACGGAAATCTATTTCGAGTGGATCATGCCGGTTCTCAGGACGCACAGATTTGATAAACAACGGCTGGATTTCCTTTTTTCCTGTTACGATCTGAGTCCGGAGCAGAAGCTTGTGCTGATGGGGAAGATTGTGGATACACTGATGGAATCCTATGACCGTAAAGAGGATGATGAGCCGCTTTACGCCATTCTCCTGTTCTGCAGAGAAGATGACGAGAACCTGTACACAGAAATGCTCAGAAAGAGGATTGGCGTGATGAGAAAAGCCGATTTCCAGCATTTTCGGGAATGGATGGGAAAAAGCACAGCAGCGCAGCATGACAACATGACGGTTTTCTGGGAAAGCCTGATGGAGGAGGAACACCGACAGGGATTCTTTGGAAGATGGTTTGGGAAGAGAAATGGAGAGTAAGCACAATTGACAGACCGTCGTTGTACAACAATAAGGATCGGTTCAGTGTAACGTTTCAGTCAGATGGTTCCATATGAACCGATCATACAGGAACATGAAGAGCCATAGAGTGTAGAAGGAACAGTGACAGGACGTGGGAAAAGAAAAGTTTAAGCGATACGGAAAAAATCAGGGGCGGGTGGTATTGATGAATGCCCTGGTATATCTGCTGATCTTCTGCGTACTGGGAGGCACCGGCACTGCCGGAGTCCTGGTTGGTCTGCCGAGGTGGCAGGAGTACCGGAAGAAGAAGGAAAGCAGCCAGAATACCAGCGACAATTCCGGTATTTCGTCAGATGTACAGCAATTGGACAATAATTCCTTTGGAGCTTCTGACAGCATTTCTTCTGAAGCTGAAGAATACAGCAATACCCGGGAAGCATATGACGGAATTGCGGAAGAAGCAGGATATGAAGAGGCAAGAGACAAAGCGGCAGAATATGCAGAGGCAGCAGATGAAGAAGCAGGGAATTATGCGGTGAATGTGGAATCACTGCAGATGCAGTCCGGAACAGGTACTGCTGCCGATGAGGCATCTGTTTCTTCCGAAAGCAGTCAGGCAGATGCGCCGCTGACGGCCAGGGTGCTTTCTGCCCCGCCAAATATCTCCTTTGAGGGACTGATCGATATCCCGGTCATTGCGGTATCCGCCAGCTCTACAATCAATCAGTCGGATGTGGACAATTCTCCGAATGTCCTTTTTGACAAGATCGATTCCACCAGCTGGCAGGAGGGTGTTCCCGGATATGGAATCGGAGAAACGGTTTCTTTCAGTCTGGACAATCAATATGATGTCCGGTTTATGACTTTCAAGCTGGGAAACTGGAAAAACAGCAATTATTATTATGGAAACGGCATTCCGAGGACGATGACCATCATTCTGGGAGATTTTTCCGGCCAGGCAACGTTCAGTAATGCCTGGGAGGAGCAGTGGGTGGAATTCAGTCAGCCGGTTCTGGCGAATGCGGCCCGGATCGTGATAGATGATGTCTATACCGGGACAACCTGGGACGATACATGTATCTCGGAAATACATGTCTATGGGTATGAAACAGGAAATGAATATATGTAGAAAAAAACGATCAGGTTCGGGGACAATCCTTCTTCTTCTGTTTCTTTTGTTCATGACGGCAGCTGTGGGATTTCTGGGCTTTCTGGTCTGGCAGAAGGATAAAGAGATCGGAGAGATGAAACAGAAGCTGGCTTTGGTACGCCGGAAGGAAGCATCCCTTGCTTCGGACATGGAGGAACTGAAAGGCACGATCGGGGAGCTGCAGCAGGAAGTCCGGAAGATGGATACGAAGTATGCGGCAGAAAGAACAGATCCGGCAGGAGAATTCAGTGATCCTTCAGAGAAAAGTCTCAGTGTCCCGTCAGAAGAATTGAGTGTCCGGCTGGTGCCTGGGGAGCTTCTGGACGAGAATAAGGTACTTGGCGCAGTGGATCAGTATTTCAGGATTAATGAAATATCCTATGACGGGGAGATCTTTCAGAGGATCAATGGAAAGTCTTATCAGGAGAACGAGAATATCCGTCTTTCCGATCTCCGCTATCTTCTGATGCCTCATTATAATTTTGATCATCAGATTCAGGTGGGGGAAATGATCGTAAATGCCGCCATTGCGCAGGACGTGACAGATGTGTTTAAGGAGCTTCTGACTGGCGGATATGAGATCAATTCCATGTATCTGGTGGATAATTACTGGACCGGAGATGGTCTGACTTCAGATACGGCTTCTATAGAGGCGAACAATACTTCCTGCTTTAACTATCGGCCGTCCACCAGTTCGGGAGCTTTGTCCAATCATGCTCTGGGACTGGCGATCGATCTCAATCCGCAGCAGAATCCCTATCTGTGGCTTGAAGGAGATTCCTATGTATGGTATCACAGCAATGCGGATCCTTATGTGGACAGGTACAGCGGAGATCCTCATGTGATCGTGGCGGGAGATTTCTGTTACAATACATTCCGGAAGTATGGGTTTTCCTGGGGAGGAGACTGGTCGAATCCGATTGATTATCAGCATTTTGAGAAGACGGTCGGGTAAGGATCTGTACCTGATCCGCTGCTGAATCGGTAAACCATGACCAGATTCTGATGAGCACCTGAAAGGTAAGAAACGTTAGAATGATGAGAAGCGAGACTGCCGGAAGAAGCAGAAACTATCAGCTTGATAATGTACGGGCCATACTCATCTATCTGGTCGTTCTGGGACATCTCATCCCGACGTATGAAGATGGTTCGCGTGGGTATCTGTTCAATTTTATCTATTCTTTTCATATGGCGGTATTTGTCTTTACCAGCGGATACTATGCTCATTTTGACAGAAAAAAAATCATAAAGCATTATCTTTGGCCTTACTTTATTTTTCAGACAATATATTACTTTTTCAACCTCTATGTGCTGGAAACCGATGCGAAATTCCAGTTCACGAGACCGCGCTATACGTTATGGTATCTTCTGACTCTGGCAACATATCAATGCATGCTTCCTCTGCTGAGGGTCAGGAACCGTAAGCAGGCTGCCGCCATTTTTTCTGTATCATTAGCCGCCTCTGTGATGGTTGGACTGGATGATTCCATAGGAACCTATTTATCCCTGTCACGGACAATTACCTTTTTGCCGTTTTTTCTGCTTGGCCTGTACAGAAATTATTTTATCAATGAAAAAACAAAGCCTGTCTGGAATGACAATCGTCTGCTTGCGGCTGCAGCCGCGGCAATAGCCGGTCTGGAGCTGATCGTATTGTTCTCGGATTTCCATCCTTCCGTATTAAAGTTCGATAATGAATACACCGAAATCAGTTCTCTGCCGATTCGTCTGACTGCAGTAGGATTAGGTATGCTTTGGATATTTGTGTTATTCCGTCTGGTTCCCGGAAAAAGGATAAGAATTCTGACAACCGTTGGCCAGAATACTATGCCGGTCTATCTTCTGCACGGCTTTATCGCAAGAAGTGCAGGACATTTCCATGTTCTTTGCTTTGAACCTGTTGTGAATGATCTGATCGCGGCCGGGATTGCAGCGGTGATTGTTCTGCTGTTTGGAAACGGGTTTTTGGGGAAACCTTTGAAGGCGTTTTTGGGGAAAAAGGAATGAAAGGGTCAGACCGGACGCTTTTTCCGGGGTTATCTCCTCCGCCTGTCTGTCCCGCGTCGGGTAATGAACCTGATCAGGTATGGGAACCTGGGCGCGGCAAAAGCGCAGGCAGAAGCTTTCGTGGTGTACGATATTCTCTGCTGTGGGAGATCTGGATATGATGAACTACGTTTATCTTCTCCGCTGTTGTGACGGCACTCTTTACTGCGGATGGACAACGGATCTGCGTAAACGACTGGATAAACATAACAGTGGCAGCGGGGCGAAGTATACCCGATCCCGTCTGCCCGTTGAGCTTGTTTATTATGAATCTTATGAGAACCGTCATGAAGCGTTGAGCCGGGAATGGCACATCAAGCGGATGACACATGAGGAAAAAATGAAAATGATCGGTCCGAGTCAGACCGGGGACAGACCTGCGATGGACAAAAAGAAATCAGCGCATCCGGAAAATTCCCTGTGACAGTTCTGTGATGATCTTTATGTTATACTGTGAATGCAAACATTCGAAAGCAAAAGGTATCTTTACAGAATGATGGGAGGGTTCCGCTTATGAAATACTGTACCTGCGAAAGCTGCCGCTTCACATTCCGCTACCCCATCCTTCCGCCGGCTTGTATCGATTGTGGAGAAGGTCCTGTCCGGAATGCGACTGATGAAGAGATAGAAGATTATCACAGAAAACAGAAAATCCTTCAGGCGAAAATCATGTCGAGCCTGTATGCCGGAGCATCGGCATAAGCAGACAGGGGCGGTTCTTCTGCAGTGCACAGGAGCCGTCCCTGTCTTTGTGTTTCTGAAGGGAAACCGTACTATAATGGTTGCAATTCACGGTCTAACCATTCGCCCGCGTGTGGCTATACAGTTAATCCGTGAGTAGTACTGGCGAATGGTTA
>CACZQU010000060.1 GCA_902783305.1 uncultured Lachnospiraceae bacterium
ATTTTCAAGGATGACGACGGCAGAATCTATCTTTATACCGGATTTGCTTTCGGGGGGAATCCGATTCTTCTCGACGGGTCTTCACCGACGAAGCACGGTCCCATGGTGTTTGAGATCGATCCCTCGGACATGCTGACCGTGATTTCCGGGGACGAGCTGCATTACATCGGCGTTCTCACCGGAGAGGAGGCGAAGGGAACACCCTATGAGCCGCAGCCCTTCGGAGAAGCCAGCTCCATGAGGAAATTCGGAGACACCTACTACTTCATCTACAGTTCTCTCAACAGCCACAATCTGTGCTATGCGACGAGCAAAAGTCCGGTTGACGGATTTACCTATGGCGGAGTCCTGGTCAGCTGCGGCGACATCGGTCTGCCGGGTGTGCCGGACGTCAGCCATGCCAGAATGTGTACGGGAAATACCCATGGCAGCCTGATCGAGATCAATGGGAAGTATTATGTCTTCTATCATCGGCACTCCAACCGCAAACAATCCTCCCGCCAGGGCTGCGCGGAAGAAATCCGGTTTGAGGACGGCAGGTTTTATCAGGCGGAGATGACCTCCTGCGGACTGAACGGAGGGCCTCTTGAGGGGAAGGGCCTCTATCCCTCGTACATTGCCTGCAATGTCTACGGGAGAAACGGGACAAGGTTCCTGTCCATGCTGAAGCACCGAAAAGGGGCGGATCCCTTCCTGACCATGAAGGGCAAGGACCGGGAGGAAGGACCGGACCAGTATGTTTCCAATTTCTGCACCGGTTGCACCGTGGGCTTCAAATACTTTGACCTGTCGGAAACCTCATCTGTCACCGTCCGGCTTCAGGGATACGGAGAATGCGATGTGGTGATCAGGACAAAGGAAGACGGGGATATCGTCTGCCGCATTCCGGTGGTTACCTGCAAAGCACCGCAGACCTTCACAGGGGAACTGAAGGGGCTTGGCAGCAGGGAAGCCCTGTTTTTCAGCATAGAAGGAAAGGGAACCTTTGATTTCATTTCCTTTGAGCTTGCATAAGCCAGGGAACGTCACGGGTAAACCGTGAACAGAAATCAAGGAATGGTAACCTTTATTTGTTCCCGTGAATATAGTGAGATGTCACTTCGAAAGGAAGAGATTCATGAAAAAAGGGTTTTTTGATCATCCTGCACTGAAGACCAGGATTACTTCCTCCAGCGTGAAGCTGCAGGAAATGTTTATCGGTTACCTGCTTGCCCCCCTTTGCGCCATGCTGGCGAACTCTATTTTCAGCGCCTACCTGACCCGGTATTATGCCGATGTTCTGGGCCTGACAGACAGCCAGTTCGGCATTTTTTCCATGATGCTGCCCATTGTCTCGGCTATCGTCGTCGTGGCGGGAAATCTCTTTGTAGGCCAGCTCATTGACAATACCCGCACATCGGCCGGGAAGGCAAGACCTTATCTGTTTCTTTCCGTGCCGATCATGGCGGTGGCCATCGTTCTTCTCTTCATGACTCCGGGAGGGGACAATCCCCAGGCGGAGAACTATCTGATGAAGATGATCTGGATCGCCGTATCCTTCAACCTGTTCTATTCCGTAGGCTATCCCTTCTACTATACGGCTCACAGCTCCATGGTCGCGCTGTCTACCAGGAACCAGAACCAGAGAGGTATCCTTGCCACCTTGTCCAATGCTTCCATGGTTGCGGCAGCCGGCGTAGGAGCAAGTATTCTGGTGCCCGTCCTTCTTCAGCCGTTTATGTTTGTGACCGGCGAAGACGGGACTCTGGACCGGGTTGCCAGCTATGCCAACTGGAGAATCCTGGGAATTATCCTGGCGTTTATGACAGGCTTCGGTATTCTCCTGGAGTATTATTTCACCCGTGAGCGGATTACCGAGGAGAGCCTGACTCTTGGCACAAAGGAAGAAAAGCTTCCCATGAGCAGGCATATCAAGGCCTGTACCGCAGAAAAATACTGGTGGATGGTGGTCCTGTATATCCTCTTTTTCCAGATGGGGCAGCTGGTGAAAAATACCTCGATGAGCTTTTACGCCCGCTGGATGTTTGACAGTGTGATCGGTTCCTCAAACCCTGAGGCAACCTCCGGCGCCCTGATGTCTACTCTCGGACTGATCGGCGGCCTGCCGTCTGCCATCGGCATGGTGATCGCCTGGCCGCTGGCCAGCAAGCTGGGTAAAAAACGCTCCATTCTCCTTGGCCTGATTCTTTCCCTGGCCGGCGGCCTGGTCTGCTTTGTCAATGTCCATCATTTCGGGATTGTCTGTACCGGCGTTGTCCTCAAAGCGATTGGAATCATTCCTTCTCAGTATATCATGGTCGCTGTCCTGTCGGATGTTCTGGATCACCTGGAGGCGAAAAACGGCTTCCGCAGCGACGGCTTTACCATGTCGATCTATGGGGCGACCATGGTGGGGCTTGCCGTCCTGTCGATGGGCATTGTCAACATTTTCCTTGGCGCCCTGGGCTATGACGCGACCTTGACGAAGCAGGCGGCATCGACCGAGACAGGTATGGTTATCGCTTATCTGTGCATGGATATGATCGGCTTCGCGCTGTCCATCATCCTGCTGTGGAGGATGGATGTGGAGAAATCCATTGACGCGGACAAAGCCGCGATCCTTGAGCGCCAGAAGGCGGCTGTACTGGCTGAAGGCGGCACCTGGATCGAGCCGGAGGAGCGCGCCCGCCTGGAGCAGGAGGAAGCGGACCGCAAAGCCGAGGAGGAGAGAATCCGGGAGCTGAGGAAGCACTGCCAGGAGAAGGGTCTGAATTTTGAGGAGGAAGAGAAAAAGTATCAGGAGAAGCTTCAGTACAAAAAGGAGCATCCCGGTATCATCGACAAATTGTTGGGATAAGAGGCAAAAGTGATCAAAATCAAAAACAGGAGGTTCATTATGGGTAATTCACGGCTTTGGAGGGGGCTTTGCGCAGTGACGGCGACATTTCTCGCGGTTTCTGTCTGTGCCTCCCAGATTGTCAGCGACCACAGAACGGATATCGACAAGTTCCTCGGAACCAGCAGCACCAGGATTGTCACAGATCCCAATGCTGACATTTCCACTGTCTATTCCTATGCTTCTGATTACGCCAGCACGACAGAACTGGTACAGGCCATCGCCGATGTCGGCGAGCGGATGAGCGAGGAGGGCACGGTTCTTCTGAAAAACAACGGAGCTCTTCCTCTTACCGGAGAGGAAAAGGGCAAGGTGACGCTTCTGGGCTTCTCCAGCTATTTCCCGGTCCAGGGCGGCGACATGGGATCCTCCCTGACGGCCAATACCGGAACGGACGCAGATACGGTAGACTTTGTCGGCGCACTTAAGGCGAAGGGATATACCATCAACCCGGATGTGCAGGCTCTTTATGACGGGCTGAAGGAAAGCTACAAGACGGAAGTGGAGAACTGGGGAAATGTGACCGTTTATTATAATATCACAGCTCCCAAGACCGATGCCCAGTTCACCAGCAAGGAGCCGTCGCAGGCGGTGATGGATGGAAAAGATGCCGGATGGAAGGATTCCATGAAAGAGTACAACGTCATGCTTGTCACCATCGCCCGGAGCGCGGCTGAGAACGCCGGGTATACCCCCGGGGAAGCAGGAGTCGATTCTTCCCAGCAGTTGAATCAGACGGATCCCCTTGGCCTGTCAGACGATGAGAGAGATCTGATCGCCGCGGCAGTCGCCGAAAAGGAAAACAACGGCGGCAAGGTGGTTGTCCTGCTTAATAACGCCAGCGCGATGGAGGTTCAGGAGATCGAGGATAACGAGGGTGTCGATGCCATCCTCGAGATCGGTCTGCCGGGAGGCTATGGCTTCTACGGTGTCTGCGACATCTTAAGCGGCGAGGTGAACCCCTCCGGTCATCTTTCCGACACCTATGCGGTAAAGAATGCCAATTCCCCCGCAGCAATGAACTATGGCGATCTCCAGTGGACCAATGCCCGTCCGGAGCTCAATATCAACGATGCCATTGTGGAAGCGGAAGGAATCTATACGGGGTATAAATATTACGAGACCCGGTACGCAGACACCGTACTTGGCCAGGGCAATGCCTCGGCGGGCGTGGGCAGCCTGGACGGCCAGAAATGGGCATACGAAAACGAAGTGACCTATCCCTTTGGCTTCGGTCTTTCCTATACGCAGTTTGATCAGAAAATCCAGTCCCTCAATGTGGATCTGGAGGGGCGCAAGGTAAATGCCGAGGTGGAAGTAACGAATACCGGCGCCGTGGCCGGCAAGGATGTCGTTCAGCTATATGTCAGCGTTCCTTATACGGAGTATGATGTGGAGCATGGCGTGGAGAAGGCGGCGATCCAGCTTCTCGACTATGGAAAGACCCAGGTGCTTGAGTCTGGCGCTTCCGAAACCGTATCCATCGAGGCAGATCTGGATTACATGGCGAGCTGGGACAGCACCGCCTCCAACGAAGCAGGAACTACCGGATGCTATATCCTCGATCAGGGCGATTACTACTTTACCGTCGGCAACGGCGCTCATGAAGCGGTCAACAACGTGCTGGCCGCCCAGGGAAAGACCGTAGCGGATGCAATGACCGCGGAAGGCGATGCCTCCAAGGTAGAGACCTGGACACTGGGTGAAACTGACGGAACCACCTTTGCCAGGACGAAAAACGGCACTGCGGTGGAGAACCAGCTGGCGGATATGGACATCAATTACTGGCTTAAGGACACGGCGGTATATCTGTCCAGAAGCGACTGGGAGGGCACCTGGCCGAAAACCTATGAGGGTCTGACGGCCACCGATGAAATGCTGGATATCCTGGACGCGGATACGTATGTGATTGAGGAAAATGGAGATCCCTCCGGCGTGATCTGGGGTGGTGAGCACGTCCTCACCCTCGCCGAGCTCAAGGGCGTTGCCGACAAGGATGACGAGCGCTGGGATTCGCTGATGAATCAGATGCTTCTTTCCGAAGCCATGATCCGTACCGGCTTCGGCGGAACCAGCACCAAGGTGATCGAATCCATCTCCTCGCCGGAGGCGATTCAGAACGACGGCCCGAATGGACTGTATTCCTACCCGCTGGGACAGTATGCCAATACGGATGCGGGCACGGGGGATCCCCTGGTGATTTCTTCCGATGACAGAAACGCCACTTACCGTGCAGGCGTCATGGCAAATGAGACCGTCATCGCCCAGACCTTCAACAAGGAGCTGGCAGAGGAATACGGCAAGGTAATGGGGAATTATTCCCTGTGGGCAAACCAGGCGATCTGGTGGGGTGTCGGCGTGAACCTGCACCGCGTGCCCTACAACGCCAGAAACCATGAGTATTTCTCCGAGGATCCGGTTCTGTCTTCCTTCCAGGGTGCTGCCGAGGTGAAGGGCGGGCAGCAGTACGGTCTGATCACGGCGCCCAAGCATGTCGCCTTCAATGACACCGAGGTGAACCGGATCGGGGTTTCCGTTTTCATGACGGAGCAGAAAGCCCGTGAAGGAGAACTGCGGGCACAGCAGGCCTGCTTCGAGGACGCGAAAGCTCTTGGCGCCATGAGCGCGTATAACCGTGTCGGCATTTATACCGACAATGCCCACGAAGGACTGATCAGAAATATCCTCCACAAGGAGTGGGGCTTCTATGGTCTGATGAGCGAAGACTTTATCATGGATCCGAACTATGTCGCCCTGAAGGAGGCCGTACAGAACGGAATTACGATGTCCTGCAACACCGGCGACAACTCCATGGAAGCCGTCTCGGCGGTATACAGCTACTGGACCGAGGAAAACGTCTCCAAGGATACCAGACTGATGCAGGCGCTCAAGGACGCTATGAAGATGCAGAATTATGCATTGGCGAATTCCAATGCGATGGACGGCATGGATCCCAGCTCCCATATCGAACATGTGAAAACCTGGTATGATCAGCTGGTTTACGGCCTGGAAATCGGCTTTGGCGTACTCACCGCGTTTATGGCTCTGATGTACCTGTTGTCTCTTCGCCGGAAGAACGGGTAATAAGGAAGGAGGATAAATCCCATGAAGGAAACGAAAATCAGTGCAGGAATCGTCACGACGATTCTGGCGGCCGGTCTTGCCGGCGCCGGACTGTATATGTATTTCCAGAACGCCAATACGGCTAATTTTTCGAACCTGGGCAAGGATCCGGTAGTGATCGGCTGCCTGGCCGGGGCGATTGTGGTTCTTATTCTTTCCCTGCTTGCCGGCCGGCCTTCTCCGTTCTGGACGGATCTGCTGGTGGTGGCTGCTCCGGTGCTGTGCGTGGTTGGACTTCTGGTACTGGCGAATTCCAGGATTAACGGAATCGCGTCTATCCTGACCTTTACCAACAATGCCCAGAACATGGCAGACCTGCGAAGCGCGGTCATCGCGATGATCCTGATTGCGGCTGCGGCGCTCATGGGTCTGATCAATGCATTTGTGGATGTCAGGAAATATAAATGATCAATGATTTCAGGGAAGGCTCCGTCTTGCAGGCGGAGCTTTCCTTTGGCGGGAAAAAAACAGGAGGGCTTCTTCTGTCTCTTCTGCTGGCGGCTGTGTCCATCTTCGGATACCCGGTCCGGATCATGGCAAATCCGGACGACGGGTATTCACCAGACGACAGCCTGCAATGCAGTGTGGTTCTGGAGGAAAGCGAAGGTCTCAGGATTCCGGAGCCTGTACTTCGGACCCGGACAGGAGAGGACATCAGCTTCTCCCTGTATCCGTTTCCGGAATATGAGATCAGCGGCGTCAGCTATCCGGATTACCGTCTGGAAAGATCGGATGAGCCTGGGAAGTGGACACTGACCCTTCATGGCGTCCGGTATACGCAGGTCGTGACGGTATCGGTCCATAAAACCCCATACCGGATCCTCTATGACGCCAACGGGGGAGAATTTATCGATAATGTCAGGAAAAAATATGGACTGCCGGAGGGAAAGAAGATCCTGGATGTTCCGGTTCCGGGGGGACATCTGAGGGCGA
>CACZQU010000061.1 GCA_902783305.1 uncultured Lachnospiraceae bacterium
GAATATATCATGGACATATACTCCCACAGAGGCTGTTTTGTCTGATCTGTATGGATATCAACCAGAGTGGCATACAGGTCGAAAATATAGTTTTTGTACCGTTTCATCATGTGTCATCCTTTTATCAGAAAAGCAGGAGGCAGAACAAAAAAAGCGCTCTGCCGAAGCAGAGCGCTGATATTTTATTCTACTCCCCAGGGATCAAATCCTGGGAACTTTTCCAAGAATTCACTACGAGACATTACTGTAGTGCTAAGTCCAAAAGAACGGGCACTTTCTTCAGCATCTTCTAACTTAGTATAGGCAACGGGGGAAAAACCTTGGCCATCGTCAGTAACAGTCCAATATTTTCCTCTGGCTTCAACAATCAGTCCGCCGCCGACTTTTTTCAACTCCTCCATATCTATCTGTTTCATTTTTCCCTCCTCTATAAACGCAGGTTTATATCTGTCGAACCCCGCATCTGTATGTCACATACTTCGCATGTTCCGACAGCTGCCGGCTCCTTCCCATCCGCTTTTGTCTCCAACGACCGGATCGCAAGGACGATATTCGCGTAGAGGTTCAGCATGATCCCGTGGTCTACGGCAAGGTCGGATACCCGCCCTTCGTCCGCGGCCGCCTGAAGCCGCCCGGCTATCTGTGAAAGCGCCGCAGCGCCGATCGTTTTGGAGGTACTCTTCAGGGAATGGACCAGGATGGAATAGTTTTTCCAGTCTTTTGCGTCATAATACTTTCCCAGCTGCCGTTGTGTCTCATCCGCCCCTATGGCGTACTCCCTCAGAAAGGTGCGGTATATGGCATTATCATTTCGACAGTATAGAAGGCCAGCTTCCGGGTTGATCCCCGCCTGGCGAAGAGGCGCGTACATGTCCTGCGAAGCGCCGGATGCCTCCTGGCCTGCGTTTTGTGTCCCCTTTGGGACAACAACCACTTTTCTCTTTGGCAGGTAGCGCAGCATCATCTGTTCGAGCACATGGCTGTCGATGGGCTTTGCCAGATAGTCCGTGAAACCTTCCGCCATGTACCGCTCTTTCGCTCCGATGACCGCGTCTGCGGTCAGGCAGAGGACAGGTGTATTACGGTTCGCGCTGCCTTCCTGCGCCTTAATCCTGTGTAACGCCTCCACGCCGTCCATTTTCGGCATGCGCTGATCCATCAGGATCAGGTCGTAGGCGTTCGACTGTGCCAGATGGAGTGCCTCCTCGCCGTCGCCGGCTGTGTCGATGCGGATACCCGTGTCTTTGAGAAGGGCTGTCGCCACCGTGAGGTTCATCGGTGTGTCATCTACAATCAGGATCCTCGCGTCCGGGGCGCGGAAGGTCACCTCGTAAACCCCGGAGGAGAGCACATCCGGGTCGAGCCGCTTCTGGATATTTCCGACGGGCTCGAGGGAGGTGATTTTCTGCGGCAGGGTGACCGTAAAGGTAGAGCCTTCACCATAAACGCTCTCCACCTGTATGGTTCCGTGCATCATCGTCAGAAGGCTCTGCGTGATCGCCAGTCCCAGGCCGGTTCCCTCCACTGTGCTGTTGACCTCTAAATCCACCCGCTGGAACTTCGCAAAGAGCTTTTCCATGTCCTCCGGCTTGATGCCGATGCCGGTATCCGTGACGGCGATAATCAGGTACACGGTCCCGCCAACTTCCATCCGGCCGCCCGGCGCTGCACAGATATGCATGCGAACGTAGCCTCGATCGGTGTATTTTACGGCATTGACCAGGATGTTGGCAAGAATTTGCCGCACATGCGCCTCATCTCCGTACAGCCCGTCGGGCAGCGTCTCCTCCACCTGGATATGGAAGTGGAGTCCCTTTTCCTTCGCCTTGAAAAGAACCAGGTTACTGACGTCGTTGAGCATGGAGCTAAACCGGTAGTTTCCTTCGACGATTCTCGTCTTCCCCGCCTCGATTCTGGAAAAATCAAGGATGTCGTTGATGATGGACAGCAGGTTCTTGCCCGCCCGTTCTATATTTCCGGCATAGGCAGCGATATTCTCAAAGGAAGAGAGGAGGGCTGCGCTGCCGGTGCAGGCCCCCGCCTGCACCTGATGGCACTCCCGCAGCACCATCTCATTCATCCCCAGGACCGCATTGATGGGCGTCCGGATTTCATGGGACATGTCCGCCAGGAAGCTGCTCTTCGCCTGGTTCGCCTCGTCTGCGGCTTCCTTCTCCAGCTTCAGCAATGTAGCCCTATAGGCCTGCTCCTGTTCCTGTATACGCATCTCCTCGATGCGGTGGGAATACCGCTGTTCCCGCAGCTGTCCGAGGAAATAGGACAAAGCGATCAACGCAAAGATGACAAAGCAGATGATAACATTGACCACAAGCTGCTGCCAGACCTCCGCGAGCAGCTCCTGGTGACTGATGACGATGACGGTATACCACTGATCCATGATGGGCTGGACAAACACGTTGTTCCTCTGTCCGCCGAAAGATAACTCATAGCTGCCGTCCTGCACCTCCAGGATGCTGTCCAGGAGGGCAAGCTGCTCTTCCGTATCAGTCAGATAGGAGCCCTTCTTTGACGCGTCCTGATGGGCGATGATCATGCCGTCCCGGTCGATAATAAAACCATAGCCCTTTCCCTTGATGCGAAGAGCAGATACAATTTCCTGGATTTGGTTCATCTTGAAGTCGATGGAGACCACGTCAGTCCCGTTCGAGAGCATACGGCACATGGAGATGATGATGTCGCCCGACATGGCATCCACATAGGGAGGGACCACGGCGACCTCGCCCTTTGCCTCGAGGGCGTCCAGATACCAGTCCCTCCTGGTCGGATCATAATTCTCGGGCGGAATCCATTTCAGGCCATCCAGGTATTCCCCCAGGATATAGCCATAGAATCCGAGGATGTTTTCGTCAAAGTGCTGCTTCTGGTTCTCCGTCTCCTCCACAAGGTACTGATAAATGTCCTGAGGAGTAACCCCGTTTCGGGCCATATAGTCTACTGTGTCCGCCGTGACCCACAGGGAACTGCAAGCCATCTCCAGATAGTTTTCAAGCTGAGCCGCGGAGGCGGATATCCTGTCCTCGCCTACCTCGCGGATATTGGTGGCAGCCACGCTGTGGATTACCCTGGAGGTATAGATCACCATGAACACCATCAGGATAAAGATGACCAGTATAGGCACAAGCGCTCTGATCCAGCCGGCCAGGGGTTTTTTCGCGGATCGCCCGGCGGTTTCCATGACATCCTCCGCCGCCAGATCCGAAAGGAAATGAAGCCTTGTCCTGGCTTTTTCCTCATCCACCTGTTTTTTCAGCTTTTGCACCTGTTCCTCATAAGCCTGCTTCTGCCGGTTCATCCTGTCCAGCATATGCACAAGAAGCATGGCGATGAACGCCCCGATTACCAGGGCGATGAACGTGGCAATCATGTAACGGCGTATCAGAGAATTCATGTCCCGCGTGAGTACGGCTTTGCTGGTGGCGATGCCCACGTGCCACCCGGTATTGTCCATCCCGGCGACCGTGATGCCGCGAGTCACGCCGTCATAATCCGTCAGAAAGACCGTATCGCCGGAACCCGAACGAATCTTGGAGATTACATCAGCATAGGGAGCTCCTGGCACATCCATCACAGAGCGCGGCACATCGTCAAAGGCGTACTCCGGGTTGGGGTGAACGATCATGCCCAGGTTCTGATCCACCAGAAAGGCGTAGCTGTTCTCCGGGACGTCTGCCTCGTGGATGATTTCCACCAGCACATCCACAAAGATGTCCGCCGCCAGCACGCCCTGCAGCTTGTTGCCCCGGTAAACCGCCTTTGAGATCGTGATGATCGGCTTTCCCGTATCTGCGTCCCGGTAGGGTGTCGAAAAAAACACTTCTCCCGTCCCGGCTGCCTTGGTGAACCATTCCCTTTCCAGGTAATCCACCGTCCCGTCCGCGATATAGTCCGACGCGCACGCCATGTGATTGTCGGGATAGGTGAAGTAGATGTCATATATATACCCGTCCCGGTTGAGGAGATCATAGTTCTGCGCGAGATAATTGTGAAATGCCTCATAGTCGCCTTCATAGACGGCGCCCACCGTTATCTCCGCCGCCATGGTGTCTATAATGGTGGCGTTGGTATTGATCCACGCAGTGATTTCCTGCGCATACTTGTCCGCGACAATGCTGTAATTTTTCTCCAGCTGTGAGGACATGCTGTCGCTGGTTCTCTGGTAGCTGATCAGCAGGAGCCCTGCGGCTGCCAGCACCATCAGCAGGATGATGATCGTCATTTTCACACGAAGGCTTTTCATGGCGTTTTCTCCCTGACCCTTTCAGGAAAGAAGAGCGTCAGCTCTCCTTCAACCGGTACTCCAGGTCTTCTGCGATGATTTGCAGCATGATGTCAGCGAAGGAAGGGTCAAACTGTGTCCCTTTTCCATCCTCGATCTCCCTCCGGACGGCCTCCTGGGGCAGCATACCGCGGTAGCTGCGGAAACTCGTCATTGCGTCGTAGGCGTCTGCCACGGCGATGATGCGGGCCTCCTCCGGGATTTCCAATCCGGACAGGCCATCCGGATACCCTGTGCCGTCGTACCGCTCATGATGCCAGCGCGCTCCGATGGCCAGGCGAGGTCTCTCTTTGATTTTCTTCAGGATTCGATCCCCCATTTCCGGATGGGACTTGATCTGGTCATATTCCGCAGCGGTGAGCTTGCCCGGTTTGTTGATTACACTGTCCGGCACACCGATCTTGCCTATGTCGTGCAGCAGGCTCATCATGTAGATTTCGTCCTGTCGTGTCCGGTTGTAGCCGCAGCGTCTGGCGATTTCCTGCGCATATCCGGCCACGCGGCTGGAATGGCCATTCGTATAGGTGTC
>CACZQU010000062.1 GCA_902783305.1 uncultured Lachnospiraceae bacterium
AACTGTTTTTACAGCTTTCCGCCTTTAAACTGCGGGATCCAGTCTCTGTGGAGTTCAAACATCTCATTTACCATGTCCCGGATCTCCCGGAGGGAACAGACGGAGGCGGTCAGGGGATCATAACAGATGGCCTGATAGATCATTTCCTTGTCACCTTCGAGAGAACCGGCCACAGCCAGCTCCTCGATCTGGGCAGAGGTGCCGGAAAGAAGTGCCAGCTGAGGAGGCATTTTGCCGACAGCGATGGGCTCAAGGCCATGTCTGGAGGCCAGCACGGGAACCTCGACACAACAGCCATAGGGAAGGTTTTCGATGAGATTGAAATTCCGGACATTCCCGTTGAACTTGAACATCTCCCCATCGCCGAAAATGGCATTAAAGATATAAGCAGCATATTCCTTTCCCCTTTCCAGCTTCAGGGGTTCCTCAAACCATTGATCCAGCTCCCGTTTCCATTCCGTCTCCCGTCTTCGGTATTCGCTTAAGATATAAGCATATTCACCGGGATTCCATCCAGTACCATGGGTGCAGTATTTTTCGATCAGGTCAGGACGCTTGCGGAACCAGGCACAATACTCGCTGTTGTGGCCGGAGGACTCGGTGACATAGTATCCCAGAGCCAGGAACATCTCATTACGTACCTGCTCCTCATTGTAAACCTCTTCCCGTTCGGTGACAGCCTTGCGGATAAGCGGATAAGCGTCCTCGCCTTTCCAGCGGAAATCAGTGTAAAAGGCCTGATGATTGATGCCCATACAGGTATAGGTGATATCCTTCTCCTCTGCCCCGATCCAGCGGGCCAGCATGCCGGCAGTACCCTGCACACTATGGCAAAGGCCGGTGCATACGATTTCCGGGAATGCTCCCTGTACCGTACGGCAGAGCATAGCCATGGGGTTTGTATAATTGAGATACACTGCACCGGGGCAGTATCTGGTGATATCCCTGGCAATATCCATAATGGGATTGATGGTGCGCAGGTAACGGAAAATCCCGGACGGGCCGCGGGTATCGCCAACGTTGGTATCGACGCCATACTTTTTTGGAATCAGGATATCATGCTGCCACACATCCACATCCCCGTGCAGAATCGTGGTGACGACGCCGTCCGCACCTGAAAGAGCCTCCCTGCGGTCAGTCGTTGCTGTGACGGTGGCAGGGTAATTCCCTTCTGAGATGATCCTCTCGACTGCCCGGGTAATGGAACCAAGCCTTTCGGAATTGATATCCATCAATGTAATATCCGCATCTGCCAGGGCTGGAAAAGTCAGCAGGTCGTTGACCAGGTTGCGGGTAAAGCCAAAGCTTCCCGCACCGATAAATGCAATCTTTTTTGACATGTAAAAATCTCCTTGTTTCTTATCCGATTGTTGAAAGATACAAACGGTGATTCTCAAATGAATACAGCAGGAATACTCTCATATTCATCGGTACTATGGTTCCATCCTTCCGCCTGAAGCGGATGGATCCTTCGCTGCCGTTCAGCGTATGGATGTTCGCGTGTGTAAATAACGTCCTGAAGCTTTCCCGTTCCGTATCGTCCAGGTTCTCCATGATACCTCCGTCCATGTCTGTCAGATCCAGCATGGAGGCGTACAGATCGTTAATCTGTACGATTGATATGGTCTCTCCCTCCACCTTATAGATTGCCGCCGCACGGATGATGTTGTCCAGCAGTGTTTCTGATACCAGTCCTTTCTGAATCATTTCCCGGAAGCGAAGAGGTCTGGCACTGTCTGAATTTTTTTTCTTGTATCCTGTTGTGACATTTCCCGGGTTGCTGATCAGCTTCTCAAACTGATCTACGGGCATGGGTCTGTAAAAGTAGAAGCCCTGGGCGTAGTTTTCCCCCATGGCGATGAGATTGTTTTTCTGCTCCTCGGTTTCGACACCCTCGGTTACCACGCTCATCCCGATCAGGTGAGCCATCGAAATAATGGATTCGACGATGCTGACTGCCCGCTTATTCTGAACATCTTTGGACATGAACTGTACATCGGTCTTCAGCACATCCAGATTCATGGTATGCAGCATACTTAACGAACTGGAACCGCTGCCGAAATCGTCCATCAGGATGTGGAAGCCTGCTTCATGCATCCTGCTGATGGCATGCAATATCGTTTCGGTGTTGTCCGTAAAGGCACTCTCGGTAATCTCTATGCCGATCAGGCCAGGATCCAGATCGTATTTGTGAATCAGGCAGATGAAAAATTCAGCGATATCTTCAAAGTAGAAGTCTACCCTGGAGACATTGACAGAGACAGGGACCGGTTTGATTCCCTTGTCGATGAGGCTTCGCTGCCATCTGGCTACGGATTCCCACACAAAACAGTCCACCGCGTATACGTATCCGCTTTTTTCCAGCACCGGGATGAACTGTCCGGGCTGAACCAGACTGCCCTCATGATTCCAGCGGACCAGTGCCTCGCCTCCGATGATTTTGCCCGTTTTCTCATAGACCTGCGGCTGGATATAGAACAGAAACTCCTGCTGCTCCAGACCTCGCCTGACCTCCATCAGCAGAAGTTTGTCTTCCCGTTGGTGCAGGTGGCGTTCGATACTATAAAAGTGAATGTGACGGATATAATCACCTTTGATTTCTGAAAGGGCGTTTAATGCCCGGTCGTACAACGTGATGCCGCTTTCCCGGCTGTCCTGGGAAAGATATACGCCCATCGCCGGCACGAACCCGTCCGGGAATTCCAATGTATTGTAGAACCTCTCCAGAACCGGGAGTATCTCATGATGGCTTTTGCAGCGGGTCGGTACGATCATGCAGAAATTATCACCACCCATGTAGCCGCATATTCCTTTGTACCTGGCGGCTGCTTCCTGCAGGATGCCGGCGATCGTTTCCAGGAAGGAGTTACCTGACTTTCGTCCAAAGATATCGTTATAGAGCTTGAAGTAGTTGATGTCGATTGCGACAGCTATTGTGGATTCTTCATACAGGTCTGCCAGGAAACGATCCGCGATCCGGAAAAAGGCATCCCCTCTTGGGATGTCGATCACTGCCTTGGGTTCATTTTCTGCCAGTACGTTTTCCTGCTTTGACTCCATATGCCGGTGACTCATCAGCACACGCTTCTCATCCTGTGCCCTGCGCTGAACCTCATGGATCAGAGTATCCACCGAACCGGATAACTGCTCATGCCATTCCCCCATCACACAGGCCAGCAGGTTGTGCTCCCGCATAAGTCCGCGGATATTGCGGATGTCCAGGTTGAAGCTCTGCTGGTCTATCCTTCCGTTTTCCACGATAACAAATTCACCTGATGTCACATGAAAAACGTGCTCGCTGTCAAACAGATCGGTCAGCACTTCTCCAGCCCTGAGAAGAGTCTGTTCCTTCTCCAGATAGGGAAGCTTTCCCTTTGCGTTGTCCCAGCCGATGACATCCACCGTAATGACACCGATCGCCATGGAGTAATCCATCTGGCTCAGATGATCGTGAAGAGAGGCGCGGTTGCCTACACCTGTCAGCGTGTCGATATATCCCAGGCGCTTAAGCTTTCTGACGAGGTTTCGGGTGTATATCATCGACGAGAGAATATAACGGATTCCCGGCATGATCAGGTCCGTATCTGCCATAACCTCAGGGTTGGGATCCTCCAGAATGCAGAAACCGAAATTGCGGCCATGAAAAGCCAGCAGAGTGGTAAGTGCGGAATGGATCTGCTGATCAACGAACATTTGATACACATCAGGATCGTGCTCCCTTAATTCTTCCGGATCATGCACCACGATGGTCTCACGGTTGATCAGCCGGTCATGCCAGGTATTAAATCTCGCGTTCTCGATATGCTGCAGCAGGATCCGCTCGCGAACTACATCCGGCCTGCACCATTCATAAGTGTTGTCACAGGTACCCTGGTCGTTTTCTTCAAATATGCTGATACGTTTGCAGCCCAGCTCTTCCCCAAGGCACAGAAGCAGTTCGTCGATATTATTATCGTTTTCGCTGTGGCTGAAGGCTTTTTCAATAGCCCGGTTCAGTGCTTGCATACGGTTTACCATTCCTTATACGCTCAATATGCTCAGGATCTGTCACGAAATAACTCGAGCATCATACCTTTGTCATTGTTTCCGTTCTTTTATTCCAGTATACAGTCTACCACAGGGAAAGGAAGTATGTCAAAGAAGACAGAACAGATTATCCAATGAAATGCGCTTCGCGGTTACTACTCATGGATTAA
>CACZQU010000063.1 GCA_902783305.1 uncultured Lachnospiraceae bacterium
ACCTGCCTGAGACAGGTAAGAGCTGCTGGTGACGACAAGAGATCCCCATCCAATAGCTGAGCCTACAGACAAAGCCCAGACCGCCATCGACGAGAGATAGGGCTGCAATTCAGTTGTATTGTTGTTGGCGGAAGATGATGTATCGTTCATATCCGTCTCTCCTCTTCATAGAAACAAGCTGTCCCTTTTCCGACTGATATGACAGCCGGAATGATCTTCCGGAAGATCTTTTCCTCCACAGCCATCCGAGCCGGCATCTCCTTTTCCCGGGAAACGTCTTCAGATGCAATCACTCAGGACATGCACATTGTTGACATCTGTACTATATGTATTTTGTTATTCTCTTTCAGAAATATCGTCCTTGACCGGATCTCTTTTCTGTTCAGTCACCTCTCCGGCCGGCTCATCCTTTCCCTAACGGGCAAGCCGGGAAGCGGCAGCTTTCGCAGCCCAGACATAGTCCCCCATGTCCCATCCGGACAAAATCGCTGCGTTCCAGCTTTACGCCAGCTGTCAGCCTCGGAAGTACCAGGTCAAAGATCGTCGCCCCGGCATACATGACACAGCCAGGCAGTCCAACAACAGGCGTATCATCATCGAAATACCCCAGGCAGAACATGGCGCCCGGCAGGACAGGTACACCGTATGTCACAATATCTGCTCCGCTTTCGGCAATGGCACCAGGTGTACGGTCATCCGGATCCACGCTCATCCCGCCGGTACAACAGATGAGATCTGCTCCGGACTCATGTGCGGCTATGATCTCTTTGCGGATCCTTTCCTTATCGTCCCCGCAAAGCACCTGACTCACGGTTTCGATTCCAAAGTCAGAAAGCTTTTTCCGGACAACCGGGGTGAACTGATCCTGGATCAGCCCCTTTACTACCTCGCTGCCGGTAGTAATAATGGCAGCCGTCTTCAGCTTCCAGGGCGTGAGCCTTAAAAGCGGCTCTTCACCTGCCGCCTCTTTCGCCCGCTCAAGTTTTTTTTGATCAATCACCAGCGGAACAACCCGCATGCCGGCCAGTTTATCGCCAGCATGAACGGCCATGTTGGTATGGCGGGTAGCAATAATCAATTCCTCAATGTTATTGACCGCATGCAGCCTTTCCACATTCACCTCAAACAGCCCATCCGCATCCGCGATCAGCTCGGTCTTTCCTTCTTTGACCGGAGTATCATGCATATGTGCATTGATACAAAGATCGCGCAGATAAAGTGCCGCTTCATCCTCGTGCAGCATGCCTTCTTCCTTTTCCCAGACATACAGGTTTTCTTTCCCGATCGATAAAAGTATGGGAATGTCTTCTTCCGTCACGACATGGCCTTTCCTGAACCTCGCATCCTTGACAACACCCGGTATGATCTGGGTCATATCATGACAGAGCACATGTCCAGCAGCGTCCTCGGTTCTGATCAGTTTCATCTTTATTGTCTCCTGATTAGATCATTCCAGTACAATAAGCCATGCTCCACTTCAGTTTTGCCCGCAGGCAGAGATTGTCGGTGAGCAGGGCTTTTCAACCTGGTCATAAGAAATGATTGCAGTGCAAAATGACTCCAGCGGATTGTTCCGCGCTTCGCACCACCGCAACCTGTAATCCTTCAGATACTATCTGACACAGCTTTCAGTACTTTCCCGATACTCTCATGGAATACCAGGTCAGCCTTGCCCTCCAGCTTTGTCTTTCCCTTATTGATAATTACCATATGTTTTCCATGGTATATATGAGCCAGCTGAGAAGCTGACCCTACTTCCAGAGAAGTTCCTCCGATAACAAGTAAATCTGCGTCCTGCAAAATACGGATTGCGTCCCCATAAGCAGGGTCCGGAAGAATCTCGCCATACAGGGTGACATCCGGTCTCACCATGTGCCCGCATTCAGGACATCTGGGAACCGGATCCAGAGACTGAAAAATAAAATCAGGCCCATAGTTTTTCCGGCAGTACACGCAATAGCTCCTTAACGCACTCCCATGGATTTCCATTACGTTTTTGCTTCCTGCCTTCTGATGCAGACCGTCGATATTCTGGGTAATGATTCCGGAAAGCCTGCCTGCTGACTCAAGGCGTGCAAGAGCTTTGTGTGCATCGTTCGGCTGGACTTCCCGGCAATCCAGATTTTCCCGAAAATAAGAGAAAAACACTTCGGGTTTTCCTGTCAGGCATTCATTGCTGAGGAGGTATTCAGGACGATACCTGGCGAACTTACGGTTTTTTTTCCGATAAAGTCCATCCTTACTGCGGAAATCCGGGATCCCGCTCTCGGTGGAAACTCCCGCTCCTCCGAGGAATACCGCTTTGGAAGCCTCCAGAATCATTTCCCGTAAAGCCGCATACTTTTCCTCACCCAGGAGCCCATGATAATACCTCAGTTTTTCCCGTTCTGAACAATCTTTAAGAATCCCTCTCATCTCTTCTTCACCCCCCACTGTTTTTCCGTAATGCTATGCTCCTGAATCCTTTTCACCGGATCCGCAGTCTTAGCTATGCGGCAATATCACTCCTGTGCAGGTGATATACGTTCTGTCACGAGAATGATGACAGACAAAAGAATCAGCGCAATCCCCACAACAACCCGTATGGTCAAAGACTCCCCGAATACCAGCACTCCAAGCATCACGCCGGTCAGCGGCTCAAATGTACTGAGCAGCGCCGCTTTTACCTCTCCACACAGGAATACGCCAAGCTGAAACAATGCAAGTGCCAGCACAGTCGCAAATAATCCGAGTCCGCATATGGCCAGCCAGCCTTGCCATTGAATCGTAAGCCTGAACCTGTCAGACGAAATCGCGAATACGGCTATCTCAGCAGCGCAGAAAAGCGATATCCAGAATGTGATGGTCATCACATGGAGCTTCTTCAAACCGCTTTTCCCCAGAAACAGGATATAGAGCGCATAGGTGACCCCCGAAGTGACAGCCAGTATCATGCCCGTAATGTCCTCTGGCTGACCAGGCCGATAAAAGCAGATAATACCCGCCACACAAATGAACAGACAGATGATCTGTCGCAAATGAAGTGGATTATGGAAAGCTATCCCCCCGATCAGCATCACAATGACCGGATAGATAAAATGAAGTGTTGTGGCAAGTCCGGAACTGATGTCCTGATAGGATTCATAGAGCAGAACCGGTGTTGTGGCATAGAAAACGGACAGACATAAAAGCTTCTGAAACTCGGATCGGGTAACGCGAAAACGGGCGTTCGGAATCAGGAGTATGATTACGGCACTTCCCGCAGTTCCGGTCAGGAATCTGCCAAACGCCACTGTGTAAGCGTTGCCCCCATATGCGTACGCTGTCTTTGTAAACAGCGGCATCATCCCAAAAAGCACCGCAGAGAGTATGGCAAACAGCGCCCCAAGCCTTTTGTCGATTCTGTTCATGTTCATAGATTACAAAGCTCCTTACGTCTCGTCATATGACATCACCTTGTCAGACAATATTATCCCGACAAAACCGTCAACGGATATTTCTCTGTATCAATATGGAAAGGATCCCATGGAATAAGCATTCGTGGGCAGAACCTGAGAAGCACGAAGCAAGGAACAATCCGCCGGTTATTTTACACTATTATCATATATTTCCCGTCATTCTGTGTCAAGAATATTGCTTTAGATATCTCATTTCCGATCTGCCCGCTCGAGCGCTGCCGATCACCATGAACAGTAACCTGATCCGGTTACGCTATCTGCGGAATCCGGAGGAAATCTTTATCATAATGAATTGCTGAAAGTACCGTTGATATAGTATAATGACAGAAACTTCTCTTTAAAGCCAGGTGGATCAACTCATGAAAGGACTCTGGACATCATGCAGAAAATAAGTGCTTTTACAGGAAAATACATGGCATGGATCGTGCTGGCCATCGCAGCACTGGCATTGTTTTTTCCTGGAATATGTCTGTGGATACAGACAAACTGGATAAATTATCTTTTGATGATCGTTATGTTTGGGATGGGACTGACGATGAAATTGTCTGATTTCACCGTCGTGTTCTCCAAACCACGGGATATCAGCATAGGATGCATTGCACAGTACATGATCATGCCATTGCTGGCGTTTTCCCTCGGAAAGGTTTTTCACCTGAATGATGAGCTTCTTGTCGGAGTTGTTCTTGTGGGCACATGTCCAGGCGGAACATCCAGCAATGTCATCACCTATCTGTCAAAAGGAGACACCGCATTGTCTGTCGGAATGACAAGTGTTAATACTTTACTGGCGCCCCTTTTGACACCCTTGCTGACATACCTGTATCTGAGGACTTCAGTGAGCGTGAATGTGAAATCCATGTTCTTGTCAATCATACAAGTCGTTATTATCCCTATCGGATCTGGTTTGTTGATCAACAGGCTGTTCGGAAAATACACACAGAAATGTATGGATATCCTTCCTGTCATATCAGTAACGGCCATATGCCTCATCATCGCTGCTGTTGTCTCCCATAACAGTGAAAAAATCTTATCTACAGGATCAGTGATATTTGTTGTTGTGATCTTACATAATCTGCTTGGATATCTGTGTGGATATCTGATCGGTATTCTGTGTAAAATGGATATGTCCAGGAAAAAGGCTGTTGCGATAGAGATAGGAATGCAGAATTCCG